>JAFGTU010000017.1 GCA_016933985.1 Sedimentisphaerales bacterium
CCCGAACAACGGCCCGCGCATCCTGGTTTATGACAGTATGGTCGTCAGAGACGTCAACGACGATACCTACACCAAGTATGACAGCCCCGCTCAGGCGGTTATCGGTGCGGAGTTCGCTTCCGAGTACAATACGGGCGACCTCGAGGATCAAGACGGCATCGGGGCCATCGGCGAGGACGCACAGGAACACTATCAGTTCGATATTCCGGAAGGGGTCATTAAGACACTCAAGGTCAGGATGGAGAACTACATAGTCACACATTGGGTCTATCCCCCATACGCAGGGTGGTACGTCTATACATCGAATGCTGCGGGCGACAATCTGCACCTTGTAGGCGACTGTGTTCCAGCCGAAGGCGGCGGCGGCGAGGCCCCCTCGCCCGATTGCTGGTTCATTTCCGATGATGCGGCCGTTCTGGCGGATCTGACGCCCGGCGGAACGAACTACATCAAGCTCGTCTCTCATGACGTCGAGGACGACGGCTTCGGGCAGGACTGGCTGACCTTCAACGATATCGAGGTTATCGTCGAATATGGAATCGACCCGAACAGGGACCATATTGGCAGGTACTACGTCAAGTTCGAGCTTTCGCAATTGCCCGCTGATTCCGAGGTCGATTCGGCTACGCTTAATATTTATGTTGCTGATGCGAACGTCGATGCGGTCGGTCAGATCAACCTTGTTGATGCTGCGCCCGGGCCGGGCAGCAGCGGCTACGAGGTATATGCAGTCGAGGACGCCGGGTATTCCAGCATGGCCAACCCGCTCAAGACCTTCGCCGCCGACAGCACGGGGGCGAAACAGATCAATGTCAAGGCGGCTCTTGAGGATGCAGTCGAAAACGAGGTCGGCCAAATCGCTTTTCTTATTACCGAAGAGGGAGAAGACGGCTTGTTCGCAATCGACGCCAACGACGGCGTGAATCCGCCTCGGCTCGATGTATATCTGAAATCCGAACTGAGCGCCGGCCTTGCCAGGTGGTGGGTGCTGCCCGGCGACTATGGGGACTACAGGTTGCGCGTTCTGGCCGAGAATGATGTCGGGGCGACGGGACTGTCCGATATAGTCGTCGTCAATATTTACGACCCCAATCTGCCGGTCGTTAATAACATAGAGTGCATGATCGGCTCGACTTGGCAGGACTGCCGAAACGCCCGGTACGGCGACACCATCCAGCGGATTCGAATCGGCGCGGCCGACCTGCAGGAGACTCCGAGTGTGCGGCTGA
Source organism: Sedimentisphaerales bacterium (assembly GCA_016933985.1). GTDB lineage: Bacteria > Planctomycetota > Phycisphaerae > Sedimentisphaerales > Anaerobacaceae > JAFGCD01. Next base: position 1,230 of record JAFGTU010000017.1, read on the forward strand.
CGGTCAGAAATGTACCCGACGACTGCAACTTTGTGGATGAGCAGCTTGCCTACGACGCGGGTTATTTCTCGCACGAGACGAATCTGGATGTGGTCGATTCGGGCCAGTGGCAGGTCAAGGTCGTTGCCGCCGACTCCGACGGCAACACCGATACCGAGATCGTTACCTGGAACATACCCTGGGGCTGGCTGACCAGCATTATCGTCGCTCCGACGAGCGACATTATCGTGCCCAAGAGCAGCAGCTTCACAGTGCAGATGTCGGCCCAATGTCACGATGCCGAGTGCCCACAGGCGAAGGGCGGTATCTTTTTGAATAAATCGGTGCAGTTGAAGTACGACGACGCCACCGCCGAGGACTTCGGCCAAATCGGCGATGCGGAAAGCCTGGTCGCGATTGAGCTGACGCCGGAAAGCTATCCGGCGCAGTTGAAGACCGCCCGCTTCTACATCTGGGACACGACGACTTATCCATTTGAGCTGCATGTCTGGGATGATGACGGCTCCCTCGGCGAGCCTCAGACGGAGCTGATAGTTCCGTTCGTTGTTGATCCTGTCGTCCCTTCGACGCGCGATGCGAGTGTCGCCTGGTTTGACATCGATTTGTCCTCTTACAACGTGGTTATTGAGGGCGGCAGCTTTTACATCGGCTGGCGACAGATTGTCGGCACCAAAAACAACCAGGTCGGCTTCGATATGAACGGCTACGTCGGGAAACGCACCTGGGGTTATCTCGAAATGCTTGGAGGCTGGTTCAAGTTCGAGGATTGGGACTGGCTACTCCCAGAACTGAAGGGAAATATCATGATACGCGCGATCATGGGGGAACCGGGCGGATATGAGGGAATCCTGCCGTCGACTGTTGGCCCAGCCCCATTCTACACGCTTGACGACCATCCATATCCCTGCCCGGATATGGATGCCGGCGATACCTGCAACATGGAATTCCAGGTGAATGCCGTCGGGGCGGTCGGCCGCAAGGCCAAGTTTTACGCCAGTGCGGAGGCACCCTACAGTTACGACCTTTCCGAATCGGTGCAAGTCACGATTACAGCCTCCCAAACCCCCTGTGACGCCGCGAATTTGAACGCCGTTTATCCTGTCGATTACCGCGATTTCGCCGTTCTGGGAAATCAGTGGCGGCAAACGCCCGATATCCTCATCGCCGACATCAATAACGACGGCAGCGTAGACTTCAAAGACGTCGCGCAGCTTGCCGACTATTGGCTAAGCGCCTGCCAATAGCCCGCCACCACTGCCTTTGGTCCTTTGCCCCTTGGTCTTGGCGGCAACATCTACTCCACGTCATTTGCTTTGACAGGCCGATTCGCTGCGAGTATCATTGCGCAACTGACTTGCACAGATAACCGATGAGAATCATAATCGATATTTTATACCTGTTAGCCGTCGTAGTCGTCGCCCCGGTGGCCCTGTACCGCCTTATCCGGCACAATCGCTATCGCGCCGGCTGGGCGCAGCGCCTCGGAAGAATCTCCCGAAGAAATCCAGCCAAAAAGTGCTTATGGCTCCACGCCGTCAGCGTGGGAGAGGTCAACGCGGCAACGACCGTCCTCGATGAGCTTGAACGCAGATTCGGCGATTATGAAATTGTTGTCAGCACAACGACCGATACCGGCTTTGCCCGCGCGACGGCCGTCTTCGGGGATCGCTTCGATGTATTCTACTTTCCATTCGATTTTTCCTGGATAATGAGCCGGGCTTTTGGCAACATCCGCCCGAACCTGTGCCTGCTGATGGAGCTTGAGGTCTGGCCTAACTTTGTCCGCATCGCAAAAAGGCTCGGCGTCCCAGTCGTGGTCGTCAACGGCCGAATCAGCGACAGGAGCTTCAGGAGCTACAGCAGGATTCGCCCGCTCATCAAGACAGTGTTTTCGAAGGTTACGCTCGCCCTCGCCCAGACCGACGAATACGCCCGCCGATTCACCCGGCTCGGCTGCAAGAACGTCATCGTCTCAGGTTCGCTCAAGTACGACACGGCCCAAACGCAGGACAAAGTCGAAGGCGCAGATGTCGTCGCAAAGGAGCTCGGCATAGCCGACGAGCGTCTGTGGGTCCTCGGCGGCACGGGCAACGACGAGGAGGCATTGTTGCTCGACGTCTATCAGCAATTAAAGCATGATGGCCGCTTCGCCGACCTGCGTCTGGTCGTCGTACCCCGCAAACCGGAAAGATTCGACGAAGTCGCGCAACTAATACAAAACCGCGGCCTCAACCTGATCCGCTATAGCCGGCTAAAGGAATCCGTGGAAGATGAATCGATAATCAACTATCAATTATCAATCGACACAGTTATCCTCGGCGACACAATGGGCGACCTGAGGAAATTCTATTCCCTGGCTACGATTATCTTCGTGGGTCGGTCGCTCGTGCCGATGGGCGGGTCGGATATGATGGAAGCCGCGGCTTTGGGCAAGTGCACCATTTTTGGCCCCCACGCATTCAACTTCAAGCAGACCGTCGATGCCCTGCTGGCCGACAAAGGCGCCATTATGGTAAGAGACAAAGACGACCTGCTTAAAGCAATGAAGAAATGCCTGACCGACCCCGGCTACGCCCAAAACATAGCCCAAAACGGCAGAAGAGTAATCATCAAGAACCAGGGCGCAACACAAAAAACAAGCCAAGAAATCACGAAGATTCTAAACTCTGCGCTCTGAAGTGGATTATAGAATTGTCACGTCCGCAATGTCTTTGCCGCTGCTGCAATATGTTGCGGGGTTGTTCCGCAGCAGCCGCCTATTATCGTGATTCCGGCGGCGTGTATTTTCTTGACTGCGACGGCGAATTCTTCGGGCGATACTCGATAGACCGCCTCTCCTTCGACTAATTCGGGTTTTCCGGCATTCGGCTCGGCGAAGACTATGGTCTCATCCGATGTGGACTTCGCCGCTGCGACCAGCTTTTGGGCCAGTTGGACGTATTCATCGAGAGTGGCCGTGCCGCAATTGAAGCCGACCGCATCTGCCCCGGCGGCGAGCATCTTGGCGACCGCTGATTCGACATCGACGCCCATCATCGTCCTGAAGTCGTCGCCAGCCCTATCGAACGACATCGACGCAAATACAGGCAGATCCCCTGCGACGGATTTTGCCGCCTCAATCGCAATTCGCACCTCGTCGAGCGCCGTCATCGTCTCGACGATAAGGCCATCGACACCGCCAGCCAGAAGGGCCCTGGACTGCTTGGCAAATGCCTCTTCAAGCTCATCGGCCTTTAGCGTCCCCAAAGGCTCCAAGAAGTCGCCGCTCGGCCCGATATCGCCAAGTACGTATCGTTCCTCGCCCGCCGCCCGCCTAGCCGCCTCGGCGCCCGCGCGGTTTATCGCGGCGACCTGCCCGCCAAGCCCGTGCCGACCCAAAGCATATCTATTGGCGCCGAACGTATTCGTAATGACCGCATCGCTGCCCGCATCCAGATACGCACGGTGCACTTCGCATACGACCTCCGGCGACCGGACGTTCAGGTAATCGGTGCACGTACCGCTCTCGACTCCGCGCGCGAATAACTGCGTGCCCATAGCGCCGTCCAAGACGAATACACCGTGCTTAATGTGCTCTCGAAGGCTAATCTTTGCCATACGTCAATAAGGTTTTGAGTTTTAAGTTTTAAGTTCTGAGTTTTGGCTGCCGTCCTTTGGCCGCGTCAAGTCAATCCGTATCATCTACTGCGGCTGCTCAAGCCATTCGCCGTTGACGATTACATAAACATGCTCGAAGCGTCCGGGCTGCGGCTGGAACAGGGCCTCCAACTGCTTTTCGTTGAAGCTCATCGGTTTGACGGATTTCAGGTTGATCCTGACCGAATCGTCCCTGCCCCCCAAGCCACGCTTGACAACCTTTATATAATTCGGGACTTTGAATCCTTCGGCGGCTTCCTCGTAATTGTCCAGCTCGGCGGCGACGGCCACCCGCCCGAGCTCGTCGTAATACTCGATCTTTCGCACTAAATAATCGCAACTACACACGTATATCCGTTTACTGATTAAGCCTTCTGTGTCGCGCCTTGTAAGTATGTCGTAAGGTCCTTTGTTCGTCAAAGACCAGCCGCCCCGCTCGGGTTCATCGCCGCCCGGGGCAATAATGCCGACCGCCTCGAGCACGATTCTTGGGTTCAGTATCAGCGTCTGAACCTTGTCCCCGTCCGACCATCGGCCGCGCCAGTAACTGCTGATCTTGGGCCTTATCGCGAGCCAGAATTCATCCCTGTTCGCCCCGAGTATTACGCCCCGCGGGTCAAAGGCGACGTCGCCGTGCAGCGAGATTTCAGAAGGAGGATTCATCCACAGCCTAACAGGAAACGCTTCTTTTTCCGGCTTGCGCTTATCCTCGATATAATACTCCAATCGGCACGTGCCCGTCGCCTTCATCGGGGCGGCCTTTTGAGCCTGCGATCCCAGCGCGCGAGTCGCCTCGCCCGCCGAGCTTTTGCCCGCACAAATCGGCAACGGCTTGCGAAGCCCGCCCTTGCACCCGCCGAGAACGACCACCGACGAGATAATCGCTATAACAACTCTACCTGATATCCGCATGCAATATCTGCCCAATCTGCGAGGACAACTGCTCTATCTGCTCTTCGTCGAGGTGCGGATTGACCACTTCAGCGAAGGCGCCCTCGCCGACAATTCTAAGCCGCCATATTTCCCGCCCGTTCTCGGTCTTTGTGGCATCGTATTTCAAGAGCCTCTTTCGCATCAGTATCAGCGCGAGGACGAAGCGGAAATTGACTTTCTCCTGCTCGGTCTCCTCAGCCAGTCGCTCGAAGAACGCCATGAGCATCTCGTCATCGACGAACAATTGCTTCTTCTCGTCGGGCCTAGGCAGCCTGCTTTTCCAGTGGCAGAAGACCTGCGGCTTCTCGCTGTCCCAGAATTCGGCGCAGAAATCGCGTCTCTGCAGCCCTTCCTCGGTCGCCACTAAAGCGCCGATGTATTCCTGACCCGGCTCTATGGGCTTGCCGCTGCCGAAGCATTGGCCCAACGGTTTATCTATTTCCCAGTTATCCATTCTGCCTTTTATGCATTACGCTGCGAAAATTCAAACCAATAACTCGTGCGGCTTATGCTACCATACCGCAGACCCTTATGCCAGCTTATGCAAGGCTTTTTTGTGCGGCCCGGGATCACTTGGCGTGTTTTTGCCTTGGCGCCAGGCGGTGAAAGGACTTTACCGCAGTGTTTCTATGGTGTTAAATGCTTTCAATGCTGAATCAACGCGATATAACGGATTTGCGAAAGGAAGCCGGATGAAAAAATGGCTGATTTGTGTTCTGACGGCGCTTTGCGGGTGTGCAGGCGTGCAACGGCAGGCATCGGAGCCGAAAAGGGTGGATATTCTTATCGCCGATTTTGAGGGGGAGACTTACGGCGATTGGAGGATTGAAGGCGAGGCGTTTGGGCCTGGGCCGACTAAGGGGACTTTGGGCGGGCAGATGGAGGTCAGCGGGTTCGAGGGCGAGCGGCTGGTCAATACATATTTCAAAGGCGACGATACGACCGGAACGCTCACTTCGCCTGAGTTTCAGATTCAGCGTAAGTGCATCAACTTCCTGATCGGCGGGGGCATGTATCCGGGCGAGGCCTGCATCAATCTGCTTGTTGACGGCAAGGTCGCGCGCACCGCGACGGGGCCCAACGACAGGCCGGGAGGAACCGAGGCGCTTGACTGGCATTCATGGGATGTCTCGGGCTTGGTGGGTAAGACCGCACAGGTTGAAATTGTCGATAATAAGAAGGGCGGCTGGGGGCATATCAATATCGATCAGATTGTTCAGAGCGACCGGAGAGTGGTTGCCGAAGAGGTCGAGCAGGCCCGCAAGTTCGTTGTAAAGAAACGATACCTGAACCTGCCGGTGAAGATGGGGGCCCGCAAGCGGATATTTCGGCTTATTGTTGACGATAAGGTCGTTCGTGACTTCGATATCGAGCTTGCCGACGGAGAGCCTGATTTCTGGGTGGTTCTTGATGTTAGCGAGTGGAAGGGCAAAGAGGTTACGCTTAAGGCCGATTCGCTCGGGCGCGTGTCCAAGGGGCTTGCCTCTGTCGAGCAAAGCGATTCTATCAAAGACAGTAAGGACCTTTACAAAGAGCGGCTTCGGCCGCAGTTCCATTTCACCTCTCGTCGCGGCTGGAACAATGATTCCAACGGCCTGGTCTATTACAGGGGCGAGTACCACCTTTTCTATCAGCACAATCCTTACGGCTGGCCTTGGGGGAATATGACCTGGGGCCACGCCGTCAGCACGGACCTCGTGCACTGGAAGGAGCTGGGCGATGCGATTCACCCCGATAAGCTGGGGACGATTTTTTCCGGGTCGGCTGTGATCGATGAGCATAATACTGGCGGGTTCCAGACTGGTAAGGAAAAGCCGATTGTCTGCTTCTATACATCGGCGGGCGGGAGGAATCCGGAATCGAAGGGGCAACCGTTTACGCAGTCGATTGCTTACAGCAACGACCGGGGCAGGACGTGGACGAAATACGAGGGCAACCCCGTAATAGGGCATATCCGCGGCGGCAATCGCGATCCGAAGGTTATCTGGCATGAGCCTACGAAGAAGTGGGTAATGGTGCTGTATATCGAGGAGAGCGAGATGGCGTTCTTCACGTCGGATGACCTTAAGACCTGGGAGCGGCATAGTGAGATTAAGAGCTATCACGAGTGCCCGGAGCTGTTCGAGTTAGCCGTTGACGGTGACGAGAATAATAAGAAGTGGATACTTTACGGCGGCAGCGGGGATTATCTGGTCGGGCAGTTCGACGGCGAGAAGTTCACGAAGGAGAGCGAGAGTATTCAGTTCCAGCGGGGCAACTGCTTCTACGCATCGCAGACGTTCAACAATATCCCCGAAGAAGACGGCAGACGAATCCAGATTGCCTGGGGCCGGATCGCAATGCCAGGCATGCCGTTCAATCAGCAGATGCTGTTTCCGGTTAGCCTGTCTTTGCAGACCACGGATGAGGGCATCCGAATGTTCGCCGAGCCGGTTCGGGAAATCGAAAAGATCCACGGCAGGAAAAGATCGTGGAAGGCCGAGACATTGAAGCCGGGGCAGAATCTGTTTAGTGGCATCGAAGGCGACTTGTTCCATATTATCGCCGAGTTTAGCGTCGGCGAGCGGGGCGAGTTCGGATTCGTAATCCGCGGCACGCCGGTTGTCTATAATGTCGAGAAGAATGAGATTTCCTGCAAGGGCAAGGGCTCCAAGCTAATGCCGGCCGAGGGCAGAATTCGTCTCGAAATCCTCGTTGATAGAACGTCAATCGAGATATTCGGCAACGACGGCCGCGTATATATGCCCATAGGCGGAATACTGGCCGAAGACAACAAAACCCTTGAGATATTCACGAAAGCCGGCAGCACGGTGATTGAGTCGCTTGAAGTCTATGAGGTTCGTTCCGCCTGGTAATAGTCGATCGAACGGGTCAGTGTGGCATCCCATTAGGCCGTAGTCAAGTCACGTGAGGTGTACTTATGAGTGAGATTGTCGGCAAGGACGGGCAGCGGGGGTGGCGGGATGTTCTGTATGAGGTTATATTTGAGGCGGATACTGCTGCGGGGAAGTGGTTCGATATCATTCTGATATTGTGCATCGTGCTTAGCGTGGCAGTGGTTATGCTCGACAGCGTCGGCTCGGTCAATGCCGAGCACGGGCGATTGCTCAAGGCCGCGGAGTGGTTCTTTACTATTCTCTTTACAATCGAGTATATCCTGCGGCTGGTCTGCGTGCGCATGGCCGTGCGATACGCGGTCAGCTTCTTCGGCATCGTCGATTTGCTGGCGATACTGCCTGCTTATATAAGCCTGTTAGTTCCGGGGCGGTATCTGGCCGTGGTGCGGGTGGTTCGGGTGCTCAGGGTGCTGCGTATCTTCCGGGTGCTGAACATGGGGCAGCACGCCAGAGAGGCGGTCTTGCTCAAGCAGGCTCTGTATGCCAGCAGGCGCAAAATAGAGGTGTTTCTCCTTGCGGTTTTGACTTTGGTTGTGATTATCGGCTCGCTGATGTACGTCGTGGAGGGGGGAAAGAACGGTTTTACGAGCATACCGGTCAGCGTCTATTGGGCGGTGGTGACTTTGACGACGGTCGGCTATGGTGACATATCGCCGACCACGGCTATCGGGCAGTTCCTTGCGGCGCTGGTTATGATTTTGGGCTATTCGATAATTGTAGTGCCGACGGGGCTGGTCACCGTGGAGATTTCGAAGGCCTCTGTGGAAAGATCAAGCTCGCAGGCCTGCCCCAATTGCAGCGCTGAGGGTCATGATCGGGATGCGGAGTATTGTAAGGCATGCGGGTCAAAGCTTTAGCACGGCGTTTTTATTAGCCGCCGAGAGCGCGGAGGAAGCAGGCCGAAAATGATGTAGGTGACGAGACAGTGATAGTAATAAAGATTTCGGCGGTTGTTGTTGGGTTGACTGTTGCGTACTTCATTGGCAAACGCATTGTGCACAACTCAAGGCGCAAGAAGCTCCTTAGCGCGGCCTTGCCGGAGGAGTATGCGCGGATTATCGAGAGGAACGTGCCTTTGTACAGGCGTCTGCCGGATTCGCTGAGACAGGAACTCGGCGGGCTTATAAACGTCTTTCTTGCCGAGAAGCATTTCGAGGGCTGCCGCGGATTAGAGATTACCGACGAGATAAAAGTCACCATAGCCGCCCAGGCATGCGTCCTTCTGCTCAATCGAAAGACAAGATACTTCCCCAAGCTTAGGACAATCCTGGTTTATCCGCACACATACGTCGCCAAGACCGTGTCCTCGGAGGGGCCACTGGTCGTCGAGGGGCGAAGTGTGCGGCTGGGAGAATCGTGGGAAAGAGGGCCGGTCGTCCTGGCCTGGGACAGCGTAAGAGGGGGAACGTCGAATTCAGCCGATGCGCAGAACGTCGTCATTCACGAATTCGCGCATCAACTTGACCAGGAGAACGGCGACGTGGACGGCGCCCCGGCACTTGGGAATCGCAGCCGCTACGGGGCCTGGGCGCAGGTCCTCAGCGCCGAGTACGAGGCCCTGCGAAAAAAGAAGGAAACGCGCAGCCGGTCGGTTATGGACAAGTACGGAGCGACGGACCCCGCCGAGTTCTTTGCAGTGGCGACGGAGACATTCTTCGAGAAATCCGGGCAGATGCGAAAGAATCATCCGGCGCTCTACGAAGAGCTCAAGGACTATTACAAACTCGACCCGGCCGAATGGGAGTAAGAAAAATTGTATTTGCCGGCAAATGTGGTACTCTATTGCACATTCAGGCTCGCTTTTGCTCTTCAGAGTTCGATAGTAACAAGGAGTTGACGATGAAACGCATTACACGCCGAAATTTCATAAAGGGTGCGGCTGCCGTCGGCGCGTCGCTTGCATTACCTTATTCGCGCGTTCGAGGGGCGAACAACGATATTCGCGCGGCGGTGGTTGGTTTTAACGGCCACGGCCGGACGCATATCAATGCGTATAACAGGATTCCCGGGGTTCGGCTGGCGGCGCTGTGTGACGCGGACAAGGATGTCCTCGATGCCGGCGTACGCGACGCGAAAGGGCGGAATCAAACGGTGGATGCATATACAGATATTCGTAAACTGTTGGAGGACAAGAGCATTGATGTGGTCTCGACGGCCACGCCCAATCACTGGCACAGCCTTGTGACGGTCTGGGCTTGTCAGGCGGGCAAGGACGTATGCGTGGAGAAACCCGTCTCGCACAATATCTTCGAGGGGCGCAAGACGGTGGATGCGGCCAGAAGGTACAATCGCATCGTCCAGGCCGACCTCGACATGCGATCCGGCGAAGCGCTGCGCGAAGCTATCGCGTATATCCAGCGGGGCGAACTCGGCAAAATAGTGCTCGTGCGGGGGTTCTGCTACAAGCGCCGCGAGAGCATAGGCAAGGTTTCCGGACCGCAAAAGGTGCCTGAATCGGTGGATTATGACCTCTGGTGCGGCCCGGCCCCCAAGGGGCCTTTAATGCGCAAGAATCTGCACTACGACTGGCACTGGGTCTGGGCGACCGGATGCGGCGAGATAGGCAACAACGGCCCTCATCAGTTGGACGCCTGCCGATGGGCTCTGGGCGAGACGGGCCTGCCAAGGCGGGTGATGAGCATCGGCGGACGCTTCGGCTACGACGACGACGGCGAGACGCCCAATACGCAGATTGCCTTTTTCGACTATCCGACAGCGCCTATCATCTACGAGGTTCGCGGCCTGCCGACAAAGACCGGTGACAACAATATGGACGTGTATCGCTCCCGCAGCCGAAACGGCGTCGTAATCGAGAGCGGCAAATCCAGTCCGAATCCAAATACCGGCGTTGTCGTCCAGTGCGAGAACGGATTTGTCGATCTGGATAGCACAACTGCTTACGATAACAAGGGTGAGGAAATCAAGAAGTTCACGGGGCCGGATATTGGACCTCAGGCCAACTTCATCAAGGCAGTTCGCAGCCGAAAAATCGCCGATGCAAGAACGGATATTCTCCAGGGACATCTTTCGACCTGCCTTTGTCACATGGGCAATATCTCACATCGACTCGGCAGACAAGTCGGCCCCGAGCGGATCAAAGAAGCGATTCCCTCCGACCATGACATGTCCGAGGCGTTTGGGCGGTTCGATGAGCACCTGCGGGCAAACGGCGTGAGTATCGGCGACAATCCGCCTATCCTCGGGCCGTGGCTGACGATGGATTCGGATAGTGAAAGATTCACCGGCGAATTTTCAGACCAGGCCGACAAACTGCTCACCCGTGATTATCGCAAGCCGTTTGTTGTGCCGGAGAAGGTTTGAGAATTGTGGACGCTTAGGTTTTTTTGCCACGGATTACACTGTTTTTGTATTTGGCGTTTGAGTTATTAGTTAAGGGGTAAGGTAATGGCTTTGGATTTTGGCTTGGTTTCCCGTCGTGCGTTTTTGTTGCGGGGTGTGCGGGTTGGTGCTGGTGTTTTTGCTGCCGGTGCTTTGTCTTCGTGTGGTTCTTTGCATCGCGCCATGGGGGGTAAAGCGGGGTCCGGGATACGTTTTGGATTTACCACCTACCAGTGGGGCAAGGACTGGGACATTCCCGCCCTGATTGCCAACTGCCAAAAGGCCGGGGCATTCGGCGTCGAGCTGCGAACGAGCCAGTCATACGCGCACGGCGTCGAGTTGGAATTGAACGCAGAGCAGCGCAAGGACGTCAAGAAGCGATTCGAGAACAGCCCCATCGAGCTGGTGGGCCTGGCAACCAGCGAGCGGTTCGATTCGCCCGACCCAGAGGAAGTCAAAACGGCGGTTGAAAACGCGAAGGGGTTTATCAAGCTGGACGACGATATCGGCGGCAGCGGGGTGCGAGTATTCCCAAACGATTTTCACAACGAAGTGCCGCGGGAGAAGACAATCGAACAGATCGGCAGGGCGTTGAACCTTGTCGGGGCCTTTGCCGCCGATTACGGCCAGCAGGTTCGCCTCGAGGCGCATGGGAGCGCCGGCGAGCTGCCGAGCCTAAAGGCGATAATGGACCACGTCACCGAGCCGAGCGTGCGCATCAAGCTCAACTGCGACAACAGAGACGCACGAGGCGAAGGCTTCGAGCACAATTTCAAGCTCGTCAAGGACCTGCTCGGCTACACGATTCACGCCCACGATTTCAAGGGCGAGGGCTACCCTTACCAGTTGATGATGGATTTGCTCGTCAAGAACAAGTGGTGCGGCTTGATACTGATAGAGAACAGCAGCAAAGTCCCCGACCGTGTCGCGGCGCTTATTGAGCAGCGACAGATATTCGAGCAAATGCTGGCTAAATCTATGGGGGCCTGACGGGAGGCATGAACCTGCAGACGAGCAGTAAGGCCGGCACCGGCGAGGCTAATCTCGTGACGATTTATTTGAAACTGCTGTTGGCCGCACTGTTTTGGGGCGGGGCATTTGTAGCGGGGAGAATTCTCAAGGATTTGGACCATTTTACGATTGCCTTTTTGAGATTCGGCATTGCTTCGGTGCTTCTGCTCGCACTGGCCCGGAAGATTGAAGGCAAATTGGTGTGGCTGAGCGGACGACAGCTTCTATCCGTTATCTTTCTCGGATTGACCGGTGTTTTTGCATACAATGCCTTGTTCTTCAAAGGGCTGCAGACGGTTGAGGCAAGCAGAGCGGCTTTGATAATCGCAAGCTGCCCCGTGTTCATCGTGATCTCGTCGGCTCTTCTTCTCAAAGAGCAGATCAATCTCCAAAAGGCATTGGGAATTGCCATGTCGGTTCTCGGCGCCGCGGTTGTCATATCGAGAGGCAGGCCGTTGGAGGTGCTCAAAGGCGGTGTCGGGGCGGGGGAATTCTACATGTTTTGCTGTGTCCTGAGCTGGACTGCCTATTCCCTTGTGGGCAAGGCAGTGATGAAGGACATATCGCCTGTTATTGCCGTATCCTATTCGGCAACGATTGGGGCAGCCTTGCTTTGTATCCCGGCTTTGGCAAGCGGGATGATAGCGAGCATTCCCCACTATACCAAAACGCACTGGCTTTGGATCATCTACCTGGCGGTCTTCGCGACGGTTATCGGCTTTCTGTGGTACTACGAAGCCATAAAATCCATCGGGCCGGTCAGAGCAGGCTTGTTCATCAATTTCGTGCCAATATTCGGTATGCTCCTGGCGTTTTTCATTCTAAGAGAGAAGATCACATTGTCGCTGGCGATTGGCGCTGTGTTGGTTATATCCGGAGTGTGCCTGACCAACAGGGCCGCCTTGACGAGGGGAAGATAAATGAGTACGAAGACCAAAGGCGTTATAGCCATACTTGGCGCGAGCCTGATGTGGGCCATTGAGGCGCATCTCTTGAAACTCGCCGACAATGCCGGTGCGCACTATCTCGAGACTTTTACTTTCAGGGCGATTGGCGTGGCTGTAACGGCTTTGGTTTATGTCCTTATGACCAGGCCTGCCAAGCTGCGGATTACGCGCCCCCAGTTTCTCTTGATTCTTTATATCGCTCTGGCCGGGACGATGGTTGCGGACTTGTTGTATGTCTATGCCTTAGGGGAGATTCCGGTTATCAATGCGGTCCTGATCGGCCACATGCAGCCGATTTGGGTTGTGCTGGTCGGATATTTCGTCCTCCGGGAAGATAAACTGACGCGCCATGACTACCTCGGCATTGGCATCATGATAGTCGCAGCCCTGCTCGTTGCGACGAAAACGCCCGCTAATCTGCGAGCTTTGAAGCTGGGTTCTCTCGGCGATTTGCTCGTTCTAATTGCGACGGTAGCCTGGGCGACAACCGGGATTGTGATGCGGAAGTACTTGCGGCAGCTTGACGCCGGCGTTCTTGCCTTCTATCGGTTCGCAATCGCTTCGGCGGTCTTTCTCGCGTACGTGCTGACCGCGTCGCATTTGGCGCTGTCGAGCGTTTATCAGATTCTCGTCGGGGTAGTCGTCGGCATCGGATTCATACTCTACTACGAAGGCTTGAAACGAATCAAGGCGGCCCAGGTCTCGGCTCTTGAGTTATCGACGCCTCTTTTCGCAGTGCTGTTGAGCTTCCTGATTCCGACCGAGCGCATTGCAGTAATGCAGTTGTTCGGCGTTGTCATGCTGATTGTGGGCGTGCATTTCCTTTCGAGAAAGGAAGAAGTGTATTTCTAAGGCAAGTCTGGTTTTTCCCGACGGACTGCCGTATTATCGGGCCGCCCATATTTGCACCAGCGCGGAAAAGTCGGAAAAGCCCAAAATTGTCATCCCCATATTGCCGATTTAATAGAAATGCCCGCATAGTCTGCCCAGGCTTGATTGTTGATCGGAGATTAGTTACAATTACGTTCTCAATTACAGTATCTGTAAGCGATGGTGGAATGTTGCAGGCAATCAGTTCACTGACTTTTGGAGCAGGATGCCATGTTTGAGGTCCTCGGCGCAAGAGCAATAGACGATATTGGGAATATCGGACAGTTCGGGCGGTTTTGCTGGCAAACGACGGCGGCGTGTTTGCGGGGCTGCTGGAACCACAAAACCTATCCGCTTGTATGGGCGCAGATGCACATTATCGGCGTTCGCAGCGTTCCCGTTATAATGATTACCGGTGCGTTTGTCGGCATGACTCTGGCTGTTCAGGCTTACGACCAGCTTAAGGCGATGGGGTTCGAGGAGCGGTTGGGCGTCTTGATAAATATCTCCGTTGTCAAGGAATTGGGGCCCGTACTGGCGGCGGTCATGCTGGCTGGACGCGTCGGAGGGGCATTGACGGCCGAATTGGGAACTATGAATGTAACAGAGCAGATAGATGCGGTCAGAAGCATCGGGACGGACCCGATTTGGTACCTGGTTGCCCCGCGAGTCATGGCGTGTCTGTTGCTGACGCCTTTCTTGATTATCTATGCGGATCTCTTGGGCATCCTGGGCGGCTTCTTCGTCGGCGTTAAGCAACTGGGGATTAACAACTGGGCCTATTGGAGCTTTAGTGCCTCCGGTGTCGAATTGTGGGACGTTGTAGTCGGTATTATCAAAGGATTGTTCTTCGGAGGGGCTATTGCGGTTATCAGTTGCTACAAGGGCTTTACGTGCAAGGAAGGCGCCCAGGGGGTCGGCCAGGCCTGCACGGAGGCCTTTGTATCGAGTTTCATCTCGATTTTGGTCTTGGACTTCGTTCTGGCGGTTATGTTTAAGGCAATTTACAATACTTTCTGGCCTTTCAGGAGCCTCGTAGGGTAATGGCATTATCTTGAATACTCAGAACCAGACAACTCAAGAGCGGCGGGATAGCGCCCCCCAGGGGTCGAACGACATCCTTGCGGCCAGGAACGTGACGAAGAGGTTCGGTCCGCATCTCGTGCTCGATAATGTCTCCCTCTCGATAGAGAGGGGTAAGACGACTGTCGTGATAGGGCCGAGCGGGTGCGGAAAGACCGTTCTTATAAAGCACCTTATCGTTTTGCTCAGGCCCACGTCCGGCGAGGTCTATTTCAACGACAGCCGAATCGACAACCTCAGCGAACAGGATTTGAACGAGGTGCGCACCCGTTTCGGATTTCTGTTCCAGGGCGGCGCATTGTTCGACAGCCTCAGCGTCTTCGAGAACATAGTATTTCCGATACGCCAGCATAATAGGGTTAAGGATTGGAGCCATGTCGAGGATATTGTCAAGAGTAAGCTGGCTATGGTGGGGCTTGACGGCTTTCAGAATTACTACCCGGCCAATCTATCCGGGGGACAGCGCAAGCGCGTGGCGCTGGCGCGGGCAATTGCCTTGAATCCCGAAGTGCTCCTGTACGATGAGCCTACCACGGGGCTTGATCCGATTCGCTCCGACGTTATAAATGAGCTTGTGCTCAAGCTGCAAAGGGAGCTTGGCGTCACGACGGTGGTGGTGACGCACGATATGACCAGCGCCTACAAGATCGCCGACCGCATTATTATGCTTCACAACGGCAAAATCGTCGCCGACGGCGATGCCGACCATATCCGCAATCATCCACACCCGGTTGTTCAGCAGTTCATCAACGGGCAGGTCGGTGAGGACGATCTGGCGATTCTGCGGATGACCGGGACCGCTTCGCAGACTCAATTCCTCCCTCGCGATTTCGAGGCGTGAAACTCAATTCACAGTCGAGCGCAGAGCAAGGAAGTGCAAGTGCCGAACCACGAAACAAATTGACTCGTAAAAGAGAGCAACGCAGACGATGAATAAGCTGACGAAACAAACAGGCGCCGATTTGGACAAGATTGTCCGTGGGGACGTCTTTTCCGATATTATCCACCGGGCGGCTTACAGCACCGATGCGAGCATCTACAGGA
>JAFGTU010000133.1 GCA_016933985.1 Sedimentisphaerales bacterium
GTGCATATAACATACTGCGCAAGGACCTTGCTCCAGTGATTGAGGAGATCGAATCATGATTACCTGTGAACAATGCAGAGAGCTTATCGAACAGTATATCGAGGGCGTTATCAGCGATACGCAGCTCGAAGAGCTAAAGGGGCATGCCGAGACGTGCGATGCGTGCAGGGAGGAATTCGGTCGCTGCGGTCTGATGGAGGAGGTTATCAAGGGGGCATTCTCATCTGAGACAAGTGCCGAAGAGGCCAGGGAGACGGTGTTGGAAAGGATTTCCGAGCAGGATGTTCGGCAGGTGCGAGAGATTGGCGCAGGACGAAGCCAAGTCATTTGGAGTCGCAGGGCCGTTGCGGCTGCTGTTTTGGTAGCGGTGGGTCTGGCGATAGGTTTCGCTCTTGGAAGGGCTGATTCGGCAGGGTCGGGCGTTACGCTTGCGGCTGAGGTCCCGATGCAGGTGGGCAGTTTGGAAGGGACGGTGCTTGTCAGGCACGCGGGGATGGATGTATGGGATATTTTGAAGCCGGGCTCGGTCATCCGGCTTGGCGACAAGTTCCATTCGACGGCAAAGTCCGGCTTTGCCCTGAAATTGGATGAGAAATCCACAATCGAGCTGAATCAGAACAGCATGCTGGTTTTGAAGAGTTATAACGGCCAAACGGAGTTCTTTCTCGAGCACGGCCAGTGCACAGCCGCGTTGGAGAGTCCGCACGGTCCGTTCTTTATCGATACCCCAAACGGCCGAGTAGAGGCGCTGGGGACTGAATTTACTGTAACCGTCGAATAGAAGACTCGACTCGCCTGCGGGCATTCATCCGCAGGCTGCAAGGAGATGTCAAATGAAATCCAATCTAATAGGAATCTGCGCTGTTATCTTGTTGGTCTCGCAGGCAGTCGGCTTTGCACAGAAGACGATGGTGAGCGTGAGTAAAGGGAAGGTTGTTGCTCAGACGGAGGGCGCATCGGCGGCGGTGGAGGCCGGGAGGAAGGCGCTCTTCACGGCGGACAAGCGCCTGATAGTGGCTGTGGATAATCCGATGGTGGATGATCTTATTGAGATCTACAAATGGGCCGAACAGGAGAAAGAGGCGCAGAAACAGGTAATCGACAAGACAAATGTAGTTGTCTTCAGCATCGAAGATGAAGATCTGTTCCCGACCGCTTACCTGGTTGAGCTTCCCAACACCAAATCAGAACCTGTGGGGGAGCATCGGTTCGGACCGGTTACCACCCACCGTGACCCGAGCTTCTACGACCTGCAGGGCAATCTGCTGCGGTACGATTCGGAATCGGTGGATGCTCGCAGGAGCTACTACACGGTGTATTTCCGCGAGCCCGTCGCTCCGGGGCGGAATTTCAGATATATCAGCGTGAGCAACCTTAATGCGGTCATTGAGAGAGACGGGGCGCTGTGGAACTTCAAAGTGAACTACGATTCTCCGGCGAACAGACTGGATTACTATCGTTTCATTCTGCCGGCTTCGGCGATTTTCGTCGATTCGAGCAAGCCTGTCATGGAGGCGGACAGCTTCGAGGGCAGGGTAGCTGTTACAGTTAGGAACTACACGGGACAAGGCGGCGAAGGCGTGACGATTGCATTTCTCTGGCCAAATAAGGACGCTACGAGCCGTGCAGACCTGCCTCCGCAATATCGCGGGTTGCGCAATCAATGGGAAGAGGAGATCATCGAAGAAGGGCGACGGCGAACGGGGGAGATACTGGCCGGCGGGGTCTTTGCCGGACAGAGCGACCCTCTCGAAACCTTGCTGAGCCTCTACTCAGCGGCTGTGCACGAGGATTCGGGCGCTTTTCTGGCCTTGATTCCGGCGGGTCTGCGGGAGCTGGCCGCCGGGAATATGGATCAGATCGGGGCCTTGGCGGCGCGCATGGTGAACTATCAATTCCTCGGCACGCCAGCCTGGCCTGAGAAACCCCAAAATGGTTACGAGCACCCGGTATATCTGTGCCGGGAAGGATCGCTTATCTGTGAGGCGACTTTGGTCATGGTTTACGAAGATGGTAAATGGTGCTTGGCAGGTCTGGAGCTCGGGCGTACCAGAGCGGATGGCGGCGGCGGCACGGCCTACAAGCCATCCGGCCAGGTCAAGCTGCTGAACGACAAACCCGAGCTGGCAGCGGCGACGTACCAAGGGCTTGAACCGGGCAAGTTCATGCGGAAGTGGCTCCTGCTCGGCCCTATTGATATTCCCTGGAACGGCCCCGATTACTTTCCCGACAAGAAGACTTGCAGGGAGTTCTTCGCCGTCGATTCGCTGGATGCCGAGCATTTCGAGCCGAGCGTCACAATCGACGAAAAGACCTACGAATGGAAGGTTATGGAATCGGACTACGGGGTGCTTAATCTGACCAATCCGTTCGACAAGTGGTTTGCGGCTGCCTACGCCTGGGCGCAGGTGGATATGCCGGAGGAGACGAACGCGATTCTCGGCGTCGGTTCGGACGACAGCGTGAAGGTCTGGCTCAACGGCGAGCTTGTTCACGAGCATTGGGAGGAATACGGTCGCGGCGCAGCACCCGACAACGACCGAGTCGGGGTTACATTCAGAAAAGGGTTGAATCAGCTCGTGTTGAAGATACAAAACGGCGGCGGCCCGTGGGGATTCTGCTGCAGACGGCTTGAGGCAGAGGGTTCCGGCGAATGACTTGATTGGATCCTTTGACAAGAGCCCGGTACAGACAAGACAATATGGCCCCGGCACTGATCTGAGAATCGGTCCGGGGCCATTTATTTTACGTTCGCGTGCGGGGGATGGCCTGGCATGTCTTGTTTTTGGCCAGCCTTGCCTGACTTGACGGGACTGCAACGGGCGGCTACAATGCGAGGGTCGAATAAACGGCGCGGTTTATTGAGTTACTCAAGGGCTGTTGAAAGGATTGGCAAATGGCTATTGATGGTAAGCAGGTGGCGGGTTGTTTGGATGAGTGCCAGGAGCATCTGACGATGGAATTGCTGCCGTTCTGGCTTGATCGGTGCAGGGACGATGAGAACGGCGGATTTATCACGCATTTCGATAAGGACGGCAACGACAGCGGCGAGGATGAGAAGTCGATGCTCGCCCAGATGCGGACGATTTACACCTTCGCCTCGGCGCATCGAGCGGGCTATGGCGGGGGCAGGTGCGCCGAATACGCAAAACACGGTGTGGATTTCGTCATCGAGCGGATGTGGGACGATGAGTACGGCGGGTTCTACTGGACTACGGACCGCAAAGGCAACGTGGCGATTGATAAGAAGATTCTCTACGGGCTTAGCTTTGCGGTGTATTCGCTGAGCGAATATACGATGGCTACGGGCGACAAACGCGGACAGGAATACGCGGAGAAGGTGTTCGACCTTGTCAAGAAATACGGCGCAGACACGATGTACGGCGGGTACTTCGAGATGTTCGAGCGGAACTGGGACCTGTGCGGGCCCGGCGCGGGCGGCGGCGACAGGAAGACGCTCGACGTCCACATGCACCTGATGGAGGCCTTCACCACCCTCTACGAATGCACCGGCAAGAGCATTCATCGGCGTGCGCTTATCGAAGATATTGACCTGCTGCGAAAGAGGATTTTGCACCCGAGATATGCGACGGGGATCCCGCAGTTCACAGTGGACTGGAAGGTTGCGCCTCAGATAAAGTTCGACATTGTCTGGGGATGGGACCGTTTTGCCGATGGCGGGCAGAAGGCCAACGCCACCGATAACACGTCGGCGGGGCACAACGTGGAGTTTGCGTGGCTGCTGGCCCACGCCACGGATATTATGGGCGACGGGTGGGACGAGTACAAGAGTATCATCAAGAAGGCTACCGACCACGGGATGAAGAACGGCATAGACCCGGAGTTCGGCGGGGTATATACCGAGGGGCCGCATTCAGGCGGCGTCTATGATATGGAAAAAGAATTCTGGCAGCAGGCGGAGGTGATGATAGGGATGCTGGAGGCGTCACTTAGGTTCGGGCCGAAGAAGTACTGGCCGGCTTATCAAAACGTGCACCGCTTCGTCTTCGATAAGATGATAAATCACACGGTCGGCGAGTGGTGGCCGCTGGTCAGCAGGGAAGGCAAGCCCATCTGGACGCACATGAGCCATTCATGGAAGGTGAATTACCATACGGTTCGCTGCATGGTGCAGTGTATTGAGAGGCTCAAGAAGCTCCTTGAAAAGAGTAAGTGAGGAATTTGCCGGTGAAGTACAAGGGTAAATATTGCGTTTTCGATGCGAAGAGGATCACCACGTATCCGTTGAGCACCCGCAGCAA
>JAFGTU010000134.1 GCA_016933985.1 Sedimentisphaerales bacterium
GCCGTCTGGGTCTTCCAGGCATGGAACATGGCCTACAACATCTCGGTAACAATACCGGCGACCCAGCCGGACCAGAGGTGGCATTGGGTAAAGAACGGCTACGAGCTGCTCCGCGACAAGGCTATAACCTCAAATCCCAGGGATATCCAGCTCTATCACGAGCTGGCAAGGATCTTCCAGCACAAGATAGGCGGAATCTCAGACGATGCCCACAAATACTACAAGCTTCAGATGGCACTGGCATTGGGGCCTCTCCTCGGCGACGCTGACGACAAGTACTTCGACGACCTCGTTGAGGCGGGAAACTGGCTCTGGGGCAGCGATGATAAGCCTGACTTTGCAAAAATCTGGCAGCGTATCGCCGCCGACCCCAATTTCGCGTCCTTGATAGAGCGTCTTCGCTCCGCGGACCCGGCCTTCGCCAACGAACCCCGATTCATAAGCAGTTATCTGGCCCTCAGACAAGACGCCCGCAGGTTCGCACCGGAGGTCGCAACAGTAATAGATGAATTCCGCCAAACCGCCGAGCTTAAGAAATTCGATATCTTGGCCAAGGCCTTCACCTTGCGCCAGACGTGGAAGCTCGAGCCTGCCTTGATGCGCCGGCTGAGCAAAACCTACGGCCCGATCGACTGGGCCGACCCCAACACGCACCTGCCACTTGATTGGAGACACCCTGACAGCCATGCAATCTACTGGGCCGCCAAGGGCCTCGACGTCGCCGCCGCACAGAAAGACGAAGAAATAAGCTCCTACGAAATAAACACCGACCGTATCATTGCTCACAGTCTGCAGAACCTCTTTCGCAACGGGGTGATCTTTATCTCCAGCACACCCGTCTCCGTGCCCTCCGACGACCCGAGCGAGCCTCCGCAAACCCGAAATCTCAGAGAGGTGTACCTCCGCCCCGATTTGAGATTCTTCCAGCCATACAACAACGCCGTGATCAAGATCATGGCCAAATACAAAGCTGCCGGAGACACCGACACTTATGTATCTCTCGGCAACGGACACCGGAACATGCTCAAGAATGCTCTGCTAATGTTCTATCAGTCGGGACACAAAGAATATGCAGGCAAGATACTCTTCCAGTTGCGAGAGTCATATCCATTGCCTGAATTCCAGGTCCCCCTCGTCGAATATGCAAGGAAACGCATGCTTGATGAGCTTAAAGACATGGGAGTATTTGATGCGAAGGAGCAGATAATCGCCATTCTGAAGGAGAGTTACTATCTGTACGCAATCCACGACGATGACGCCGCCTTCGGCAGGGAGGAGCTCGCCAGGCAGATTTACGACAATTACCAGATAACGTATTCGGACACCATGAGGATTAGTCTGCCTGAGTTCAAAATGTTAAGGTACTTTGCGATAGACAGCTTCTTCGCCGACGGACAGTTCTCGCCTTATCTGAAGAGCAGTCTGCTCGGCAGAATAGAGGTTGAAAGGCCCGATTTTCTCAAGCAATTGCGACAATTGCAGCAGGAGACGAGCAAACAACAACAAGAAAACCAGCAACCCTAATAGTATCCGCCGTACCGCATCTGTTATGGATAGCAGCACCCCGCAACAACTGACCCCGTCGCAGAAACAGGCCGTCTGTCATATAGAAGGCCCGCTGCTGGTCCTGGCAGGCCCCGGCAGCGGCAAGACCCGAGTAATCACGCATCGAATCGCCGCTCTGATTGATGCAGGCGTCCGGCCCTACAATATCTGCGCAATAACCTTCACCAACAAGGCCGCCGAGGAAATGCGACAAAGGGCCTTCGCCCTCGGCGCCTCAGCCGGAGCGCATATCAGCACCTTCCACTCTCTCTGTGTCCGAATAATTCGCCGCTATGCCGACAAGGCCGGCGTCAAGTCCGGCTTCAGCATATACGACCAGGCCGACCAGAGACGATCCATCAAGCAGGCCATCAAGGATTGCCGATTCGATACCACGCAGTTTCAGCCGGCACGAATGCTTGATGCCGTCTCCGCACTCAAGAACAGGCTTATCGACGCCGAGCCGTTTAACGACGGCGCCGACGACTTCTTCTCCAAAGTACTGGCTCAGGTGTACCTTCGCTACCAGCAGCTCCTCGCCGAGCGAAACGCCCTCGATTTCGACGACCTCCTGATGAAGACGGCTTTTCTCCTGGAAGGGTGCGCTGATGTCAATGCGGATCTCGCCGGTCGATTCCGGTTCGTCCTTATCGACGAATATCAGGACACGAATCACGCCCAGTACAGAATTGCCAAGGCCCTCGTCGCCCGTCATAAGAACATTTGCGCTACGGGCGACCCCGACCAGTCAATCTATCGCTGGCGAGGCGCCGACATCCACAACATCATCGACTTTGAATCCGATTGGCCCGATGCGACCGTAATCAAGCTCGAAGAAAACTTCCGCAGCACGCCCAACATCCTCGCCGCCGCAGATAAGCTGATCGCAAACAACCGCAAGCGAAAGCTCAAGAGGCTCGTGCCGACCAGGCCGCCTGGCCCCGACATCGTCATATCCGCGTCCGACAATGAGACCGCAGAGGCCCGCTCAATCGCCCGCCAAATAGAGAAACTCACCGACCAGGGCGCCGCCCTGAACGATATCGCTGTCTTCTACCGCGTCAACTCCATGAGCAGGACCCTCGAAGAGGCCTTCATCCGCGCAAAAATACCCTACCAGGTCGTCCGGGGCGTCGAATTCTACAACCGAAAGGAAATCCGCGACGTTCTGGCGTATCTCAAGATAATCGTGAATCCTGAAGATGAAGCGGCCCTGCTGCGAATTATCAATACCCCCGCCCGAGGCTTGGGAAAGGTAACGATAGACAGAGTAATCGTCTATGCCCGCGCCAATCGAATCAGCATCTTTGAGGCAATCAAAAAAGCCCAGCATATCGCCACTCTTTCCACCAGTGTCAGGGGAAGGCTTGCCGCCTTTGCCGACTTGTTCGAACGATTTGCAAAAGCCAACGTAGGACCGGTTGCGCCGCTTGTTAAGACCGTCTTCGAGCACTCCGGACTCTCCGATTCCCTGCTCGCTGCCGGTGCCGAGGGCAAGGAAGCATTGGAGAACGTCGATGAGCTGATCAGCGCCGCCGCCGATTACGACCGCAGGGCCGACGAATCGTCATTGACCGACTATCTCCAGGAAATATCGCTCTTCAGCGATATCGATTCGTATGACCCCGTCGCCGGACGAGTCGCCCTGATGACCCTCCACGCGGCAAAGGGCCTCGAATTCGACAACGTCTTCATAGTCGGCGTCGAAGAGGGCCTGCTGCCCCACGAGAGGACCAACTCTCACGATGACCTCGACGAGCTCGAAGAGGAGAGAAGACTCTTCTTCGTAGGCATCACCCGCGCCAAAACCAATCTGCACATCAGCTACACCCAATACCGCACCATACGAGGCCAGTTGTTGCGCACCATCCCCTCACAATTCCTGTTCGAGCTCGGCTGCAGATTTCAGGAAGATTCCTTTGACGACGACAGAGAAGATTCAGACGACCGGGAATACGAAGATTCTGCCGAGAGTGCATCCGCCGCCGGTTTTGCAGTCGGCCAGTTGGTCAGGCATCGCTCGTTCGGGCTTGGCAGGGTAACTGACTTCGTCGATGTCGGAGAGAACAGCACCGTAACGGTAAAATTCAACACGGGACAAACCAAATCCCTCATGCTAAAATACGCCAATCTCGAAAAGGTATAAAAACCGGTTTTGGAGAATTTTGGCATGAGCTTCCGCAGATTAATCCGCTCGGCAACGCTGCCGTGCCTGGTCTTGTTCGTTTCCTCCGTTGCCGGGCCGGTCCTCGCCGATTCGCGTGTTAAAATATGGACCGAGCCGCTGAGCATCCCAACGTATCAGGTCGGCCAGCCTGATAAAAATCCTCGGTTCTACGTCGCTCGCACATATCAGGGCGCGCAAGGACGCGTATACCCCTACCCGATGCTCGACGACCTGACCGATAACCGCATCGACAAGACCTACAATGCTGTCTATCTCGAGAACGAGTACATCAAGATATGCGTCCTACCGCAAATCGGCGGTCGCCTCTTTGCAGCACTCGATAAGACCGACAACTACGACTTCCTCTATCGCCAGCACGTAATCAAGCCCGCCCTGATAGGGATGCTCGGCGCATGGATCTCGGGCGGCATCGAATGGTGTATCCCGCATCACCATCGCGCCACAACCTTCATGCCCGTCGATTACACACTCCAGGAAAATCCCGATGGCAGCAAAGCCCTCTGGATAGGCGAGATTGAATTGCGCCATCGAACAAAGTGGCTCGTCGGCCTGACCCTCTATCCAGGAAAATCCTATATAGAGGCCACTGTCAAGGTCTTCAACCGCACGCCCTTTGTTCAATCAATGCTCTACTGGGCAAATGTTGCCGTACACGCCAACGAGCAGTACCAGGTGTTTTTCCCTCCGAGCACCGAATACGCCACCTACCACGGCAAGAACCAGTTCTCGCAATGGCCCATCTCCCACCAGGTCTATTCCGGCAGCGACTATACGGAAGGAATCGACGTAAGCTGGTGGAAGAATCATCCCTCCCCGATATCATTCTTCGCCTGGAACTATAAAGACGATTTTCTCGGCGGATATGACCACGGCAAAGAGGCCGGCACAGCATACGTCGCTAATCACCACATCGCGCCGGGCAAAAAACTCTGGGAATGGGGCCCCTCGCCCCGAGCTCAAATGTGGGACAAAATCTTAACCGATTCCGACGGCCCATACATAGAAATAATGGCCGGAGCCTATTCCGACAACCAGCCCGACTACAGTTGGATACAGCCCGGCGAGGCAAAAATCGTCAAGCAGTATTGGTATCCTATCCGCAACATAGGGGGCCTGAAAAATGCCAATATCGACGCCGCCGTCAACCTCGACCTCACCGCCGCCGGCACTGCCGTAGTAGGATTCAATACCACATCGCGCTGCGAAAATGCCAAAGTGCGACTGACCGCCGGCGATAGACAAATCTTCAAGCAGACTATAGCCATAGGGCCCGACATGCCGTTTAGCAAAAAAATATCTCTTCCTGCCAATGTGGCCAAAGAAGATATAAGGGTCGCACTTCTCAATTCTGCAAACGAAGAAATCATATCCTACAAGCCCGTCGCAAAAGCCGGCGAGCCGATGCCCAAGCCGGTGAAACCTCCGCAGGCCCCCAAAGATATAAAAACAGTCGAGGAGCTTTACCTCACTGGCCTGCGACTCGACCAATTCCACCACGCAACTCTCAAGCCCTATCCATACTACGAGGAGGCCCTGAAAAGAGACCCCAACAACGCCCTCGTAAACACCGAGCTTGGTATTCTCTATTGCAAGCGAGGCATGTTCAAAGAGGCTCAGGCTGCGCTCACGCGGGCCATAGACCGCTTGACGAAGAACTATACCAGCCCGAAAGACGGCCGGCCGTTTTACTATCTCGGTCTTGCACTGCGCTTCCAGGGCGAGTACGACGACGCCTACGACGCCTTCTACAAGGCAACCTGGAGCTACCCCGTTCATTCGGCGGCATACTACCAGTTGGCCCAAATCGACTGCATAAGGGGCCAATTCCAGACCGCCCTGGAGCACCTAAACCGCTCCATCGCAACAAATATCTGGGCCTCCAGCGCGTGGAATCTCAAATCGGCGGTGCTAAGGCGGCTGCGGCAATCAGATTCCGCCATAGAGGTAGCCTCGCAGACCATCGCCTTCGATCCCCTCGATTTCTGGGCCGGTTACGAGCTTTATCTTGCGCAATCTGCTTCGAGGCGCAGCAGACAGGCTAAGTCGGCCTTGGACAGCCTGAGAACAATGACCGCAGGGCAAGTTCAGTCCGCCTTAGAGCTGGCCGTTGACTACGGCAACTGCGGCCTGTGGAATGAGGCAATCGACTCGCTCACCACGCTCATCGACGCCGGCAAAAAGAAATCGACCGTCAATCCCATGGCCTACTACTATCTCGCTTATTTTTCGGAGAAAAACGGCAAGCCAGGCGCCGCCTCGACGTACTATCGCTTGGCGTCGGAAGCCTCCCCGGACTACTGCTTCCCGTTCCGCCTCGAATCAATCGCAGTCCTCAATCGCGCCATCGAGCAAAATCCGTCCGACGCCCGAGCCGCCTACTATCTCGGCAACCTCTATTACGACAACCAGCCCGAAAAAGCGATACAGGCATGGGAAGCGGCAGGGCGGCTCGACGACGCCTTTCCAACCGTTCATCGCAACCTCGCCTTCGCTTATTCGCACGGCGAAAACAATGTCCCAAAAGCAATCGCCGCAATGGAGAAAGCTGTCGCCTGCGATAACAGCGACCCCAGGCTCTTCTACGAATTGGATTGTCTTTACGAAGCAGGGGGGGTATCCCCCGAAAAGAGGCTCGCCCTATTCGAGAGCAATCGCCAAACTGTGGCCCAGCGCGACGACACCCTCTCCCGCCTTATCGCCCTCTACGTCCGAGCAGGGCGGTATGATGACGCCATTGACTTGCTCACTACTCATCATTTCCACACATGGGAAGGCGGCGGACAAATCCACGATCTCTATGTCGATGCCTGCCTGCTCAGAGGCAGAAGCCAAGCCGCCCAGGGCCGCCACGCCGAAGCCGTCAAGGACTACGAAGCGGCCCTGCTATACCCCGAAAACCTTGAGGTCGGAGCACCAAGCAGAGACGACGCCCTCTGCCGGACATATTTCCTGCTCGGTGCCGC
>JAFGTU010000135.1 GCA_016933985.1 Sedimentisphaerales bacterium
GGCAGGAACTGCGGGACAAAACCAAGCTGAGCACCGAACAGGCCGAACGTTTCCGTCAACGGGCAGCGGAATTAGAGCAGGCCAAAGAGCAGCTCGCCGGCCGGGTCAGCGCCGCCGAGCAAGTCGAGCAGGCCCTCAAACAACAAATCGCCGAGCTGACAACCGCCTGCGAGCAGTTCCGCAGCCAGATTGCAGAATACGAACTTGCGCAGGGACAATTACAGCAGGATCGTGAAGAGTTCGACCTTCTCGTTAAGAGACAGAATGCCGAGCTGGCAACGGTCAAAGAGCAGCTACAACAACAAACACAACAGCGGGAGCGGCTTGAGCAATTGGTAACACAGCGAAATTCCGAGTTGGAGCAAGTCCAAGAACAGCTTGGAAGCCAGTCATCGCATCACCGAAAGGCAGAGCGGGAATCCCAACGGCAGGTAGCCGAACTGACGACCGCACATACGCAGCTCCAACAGCAACTGGCTCAACTTGAGCGTGAAACAGAAGGCATGAAAGAGCATAGCGCCCGACTCGAACGCCGCAACACCGAGCTGGACAAGTCGCGTAACAACTTGCTGGACGAAGTAAACCGGTACAAGGAAGCCGAAGACAAACTGATTAAGAGCGTTGAACAGCTCGAGAAGGTAAAGAGAGAACTTCAACAACAGTCGCTTGAGCATAATGAGGCAGAGAAGAAGCTTCAGCAGCGCAATGCTGAGCTGACAGAGGAGAGTCAAGCCCGGAAGGAGCAAACCGCCAAACTTGAGCAAGCCGTCGAACAGTTGCAGCAGCAGCGCAAAGAATTCGAAAGGCAACTGAGCCGCCAGAATGCTGAATTGACGGCAGCGCACGACGAACTGCGAATCCAGGTTGACAAGCAGATACACGCGGAGAAAATACTAACACAGCGTATCATCGAGCTTGGCGCAACGAACGAACAGTTGCGGGCTCAAGCGGCAGAATATAAGCGGGCGGCCGAACAACAGAAACAAACCGCGGCTCAACTTCTAAAGGACGCTGTCGCAGTCGGACAAGGCAGTATTGAGCCTCAAGACCAGTCAGAGAATCGCAGCAGAATTGACGAGCTGCTCGACTGGCCGCGCATGCAATCGGCAAATTCGGATCTGCGACCTGTGAATACGTCCGGCCGGTCGCAACCCCTGAGAAAACTGCTGCGAAGGAAGACCCGCAGAGTCAAGTCCCAATACTCAGTCTCACCGGTAGTATCGCCGGACTTCAGCAGGAAGTACCGCAAGGCCGTGGTCGCAGCAGCAGCCGCAGTGATCGTCTTCGTATCAATCGGAATCTTCGATGTAACATCGAACGGGTCAGGCATCCTGGGAAAGGTACTGTCACTCTCTCTATCCGGCACCAGCACACGAGCGGTTGGGCTCGTAACCGGCATTCTCATCAGCAACGAAAGGCCCAGCGCCATAGTCGGTGACCAGCTCGTCCACGAAGGAGAAATTGTCCGCCGCGTAAAAATCGTCAAGATACTCAAGGACCGAGTCGAATTTGAAAAGGATGGTCGGACCTGGACTCAACAACTCCACGAGAAACCTAGCGTCAATTGGACAACAACAATATCCGGTCCGAACTCCACCAACAATTAAAGGCAATTCCTCCACAGACGGCACGGCGGCCGAAATCACCTGAGCTTATTCATCTTCCGGCGAATGGCTTCGACATAAGCCTGGTGCATCGTAGCAAGCTCGTCGGTCTCGGCCGTTAGGGCATCGGCCAAATCAAGAACGGGCAGTTCGGGACTCGGCTTCTTCAAACCGGTTATAGCCGATGCGTACGCCTGGAATTTGCGGCCCCAGGCCTTGAGGCTCATATTCGGCTTGACAAGGCCCGCATACAAACTGATATCCCGTGATTCGGGCGTGTCGGCAAAGGGCCACGAGAGCCACCCGTCGGCCAGTCGCCGTGAGGCCTCGATCTCAGCGGCGATCCAGTCGGCCTGCTGAGCTTCGCTAAGGAAGGGATGCTGCTGGGGAGCGCCGCCCCCGTACCATCCGAATTCAGCCAGGACAACCGGCTTGCCGGTGTGGCAATAGGCTAAAGCCCCCTGCAGATAATCAAGGTTCTTCCGCCAGTTCGCCTCTGACTCAAATGGGCTGCCAAGCGTCGGATAGAAGTGAATCGTCACAAAATCCAGCAGCCGCGCCTGACGCCGCGGATTAAAGGCAGCATAGCGGCTCGGACTGCCCGGACGCACCAGCGGATACGACCACTGGATGTAACCGACGGTCACAAGACGAGCAGGGTCTGCCCTGCGAATGGCATCGACCTGGCGGCGGACCCAATTGTCGGCCAAATGCTCGCGGAACAACTGGTAGTCCCGCAGTCGTGCGCTGCCCGTCACGGGCTTGTCTTCCGCAACACCCACCGCACCCCATCGGTCCGACTCGGTGATCTGCTCGCCCCAGGCGGACTTGAGGCCGTCCCAGTTCCCGTATGTGTCCTCAAGCCACTTGTTCCAGCGCTCGCGCCATTGCTCGTCAAACCACGGCAAGTGCGGCTCGTTCAAGAGGTCCCAGGCGAAAATAGCGGGCTCGCCTCGATAGCGCCCGGCCACAACCGCCCAGAAATGCTCCAGCGCCTTGAGGGCCTGCTCGCCGGCGAAACGGTCCGGCTTCCAATACGGCGGAACGCCCTCCCAGTGGTCCGGCCCGGTGAGCATCAGTCGAATCCCGCTCTGGCGAGCGATGGCAATTAGCGTATCGAGTTTCTCCAGCGCCTGCCTGTCAATGGTCTTGGAATCCGGCTGGAAGGTCGCGGCGGTAAGGAATACGCGAGTACAGTTCACGCCCAACTCCTTCATTACCCTAAAGTGCCCCCTCACTTTGGCTGCATCGAACCGCCGCCATATCTTCGGCGCCCAGCCCGTATCAGGGTCGTAGTAGTTCGTCCCGAAGGGAATGAAGGCGCGCCCGGAGTCACGCTCCACGAAGCCGTGCCCGTCGGGAGAGACGACTATCAACTCCATGTCCCCAGCCGCGTCGCTGCTCGATGCAGCGGCCCCGGCAGCTATAAACACAATCGGGGCCAGCAAACAGCCTAACGTCACCAACGAAGACCACTTATCCGTAGCCCGACTTTGTCTTTGACTTGCCATTGGAGCTCCTGCGGTCGGCTCCCGTTCAAGATCAGTATGCGCTCCACAGATACAGTATCTGCGGAGTGCCAAGCTCATACAGCATGTTTCGGTCGATTCTCAGAGTATTCGGCTTCTGCAGGCTGAAAAAATCGCCCAATGAGAACGGCTTGCGATATTCCACTACGCGAGCCTCTGCGATTCCGGCAACTGACTTGATAAGGTTTATCGCATCGTCCAAATAGCCGACATCGTCTATGAGTCTCTCCTTGCGCGCCTCATCGGCGCCATAAATGCCGCCGTCGGCAAGCCGTCTGATTTGGTCGATGGTAAGGACTCCCTGCCTGCCTTCGCCAATAACGCTAACGAATCTCTCGAACGCCGGCGCAATGAGCTTCTCCTCGATGTACTTAAGCTCTTCGGCGTCCGGCTTCCTGAACGAGCTGGGCCAATCTTTCTTCTTGCCCGACTTGACCGTCACCGGCATAATGCCGAGCTTGTCTTCGAGCAGCTCCTGCACTACAAGCCACCAGCTTATCACACCTATCGAACCGGTAATAGTAGTGGGCTCAGCTATGATCTTGTCGCACGCCACCGACGCATAATACCCGCCCGACGCGGCGACACCCTCCATGAAAGCGACAACCGGCTTGCCGCTCCTGGCCTTGTACGCCTGAATCTCATGGTAGATTCGGTCGCTGCCGGAGATAGTCCCGCCCGGCGAATTCACACGAACAATCAGCCCTTTGACATGCTTATCCTTGCCGGCCGCTGTTAATTGGCTATATACATCATCCGCCAGCGGACCGTGTATGATGCCCTCGACCGAAATCACTGCGACCTTGCTGTCCGACGGGCCTTCGCGCAGGACCTCTTCAGTGAGCACCCCGCCGTACCCCGTCATGAATATCGCGGCAAGGCCCGTAAGCATGAAGAACAAGAAGATATTCGCCACAATAGAAAGCACAAAAATAACGCGAAAGAATATGCGCCACCCGCTTCGCCTTTTGGCCGGCGCAAATGGAGGCGGATAGTAAACCGGCGGTGGACCCGAACCCTGCGGGGGCTCAGGCGGCAAAGGACTTGAATAATCATCATTATTCTGCTCGAAATCCATTCTGTGGCCTTTCAAAAAAATGACAAGAGCCATTATAAGACGATCGCAGCGGACCGTCAATTGAGAATATGTCGCGAGCAAATCAGAGCTATCACTTACCTGCCAGCTTCCGGAGGGCGCCACAAGCAGCAAGGACGCATTTGACCATTTCCGCTGTATGCCCGCACGCCTGACCTCTCCATACCCAATGAAGGATTGCTTCTATCTCTGCGGCACCGAGCTTGCGCCAATCGTCAAAACGCAGATCGGCGGGCAGGTTGTACTGCTCCGCTTGCTTGATCAGCACCGCAATCCCGGCCATTGCCCCTATTGCCATATTCTTGGGCTCGATGCCGTGGTCCAGGACCAGTTGCATTGTCCCGAAGATTCGGTCGTTGACGCCGAGTTTGCGAACGGCGTCCCGGCCCGCCCTTGCAACGGTGTCGGCAAGGTACGGATTGGTGATGCGCCCGATAAGGTCATCGGCATAATCTCTAAAGCCCGCTTCGGTGAACAGTTCATCGCCCAGCGCCCCGTAGTTCTTTATAAGCGCCGGGCCGCACTCGGTCAGGAAGGCATCTTGGGCGATTTGCATAACGGCCGGGTCGTCCTTCAACTGCGTCAGAGCCGAATAGCCCTTGACCGCCCCGACAAAGCCCAGCAGCGAATGGATCGCGTTGTGCCCGTAGAGCTTGGCCTCTTCGAAGGGCAGCAGGTCGTCCTTCTCGATGA
>JAFGTU010000136.1 GCA_016933985.1 Sedimentisphaerales bacterium
AAACCAATAAAGACATCGGTTGGTCGATATGTTCTTGTTGATAAACCATTAGAATCAGTTGCCTAAAAAGTACGAAAGTCCACATATGGTTCTCTGAACAATTCCAAACTAAGCGAGTTCTGTGATGTTTCTTCATACTTTTATGAAAACGCATCGCTCATCTTGCCACTTGCAGCGCGTCTTGTGCTTTGCGAGGCAGTTCGACGAGAACAAAGTAGGACTCAGGATACAGGTAATCCTCTCCGGATTCGTCAATGATTCTCAGGTATCCTTCCTTGACCGCCTCATCGTCCGGGCGAACTCTGTATATTTTACACTTTTCTAAATCCTCACATTCCTTATTCTCAATGCAGAGCGCGAACAACTGTTCTGTGTTTTTTTTAGCCATAATCTTAATCCAGTAATCTTTTGATTTTCAACTTCTTTCTGCCTACACCATGGGCTTCATACCAGTGAATCTCAGCATTACAGATATTTCCGCTTTGAAGGCGGACTTTAGCGACCCCTTTAAGTTTTCGCCATTTAGCGGAGCCGTATTGTTTACGGAGCCGCATAATATCTCTGATTCTTCCGCTGACCGCTATCGTCTCAATACCCTCAATCTCACCGATTATCTCAAAATACATACGGATCCATCCATGTCAATCTTGATAGTCACTACACTACCATTGTGGTCCACGTATACTATTATTACAGAAACGACATCCATTGTCAAGGCTTGATTAGGAGGTTCGGGAAGCTATACTGGCTGAATATGTCCACCAGATCGAAAAATAACGAGTTTGATTGTGTGGT
Organism: Sedimentisphaerales bacterium; assembly: GCA_016933985.1. Taxonomy (GTDB): domain Bacteria; phylum Planctomycetota; class Phycisphaerae; order Sedimentisphaerales; family Anaerobacaceae; genus JAFGCD01. Next base: position 796 of record JAFGTU010000136.1, read on the forward strand.
TGTGGGAGGAGGTCATGCGGGGGTGGAGGCCTCCTATGCGGCGGCGAAGGTCGGCGCGCGGACGTGTCTTATTACCATTAGCGCCGATACAATTGCCAAAATGAGCTGCAATCCCGCCATCGGCGGGCTGGGCAAGGGGCAGATTGTGCGTGAGGTCGATGCCCTCGGCGGGCTGATGGGCCTGGCGATAGATGCAACAGGGATCCAGTTTCGTCTTCTCAACCGCTCGAAAGGCCCGGCCGTGCGAGCGCCGCGGGCACAGGCTGATAAGTACAAGTATAAGGATTACATCCGAGGCCGGCTCGAACAGACCGAAAACCTGACAATCGTCGAGGCTATTGCGACGCAGATTATCACCGAAGCCGGCAGGGTGGCAGGTGTGCGCTGCGGCGACGGGAGGGTGTATCGAGCCGGCGCGGTGATTCTGACAACCGGGACATTTCTTCGCGGATTGATGCATGTAGGGACGGAACAATGGCCCGGCGGGCGGTTGGGCGAGCCGGCTGCGAACGAACTATCACAAAGCCTCGAGCAAATCGGGCTGAAACTCGGCAGGCTCAAGACCGGCACGCCCGCAAGACTCGACGGCGCGACGGTCGATCTGGATAAGCTCGAAATCCAGCAGGGGGATGAACAGCCGACGCCTTTTTCATTTATGACCGACAGGATCGACAGGCCGCAGATACCCTGCTGGATTACTTACACGAACAAAGATATACATCAACTCATCCGCGACAACCTCGACCGCGCGCCGCTATATTCAGGCCAGATAACTTCGACCGGGCCTCGGTACTGCCCAAGCATCGAGACCAAGATAGTCCGCTTCGCCGACAAGGAGCGTCACCAGGTCTTTCTCGAACCCGAAGACGCCGAAAGAAAGACGATTTACTGCAACGGCATAAGCACGTCTTTGCCTAAGGACGTGCAGGAGCGGATGCTTCGATTGCTTCCGGGCACTGAGCGTGCCCGAATTGTCCATTACGGCTACGCGATAGAATATGATTTCTGCCCGCCGATCCAGTTGAAGAGCAGCCTCGAGACAAAGGCGGTGCCGGGGCTTTATTTGTCTGGCCAGATAAACGGCACCAGCGGTTACGAGGAGGCTGCCGGCCAGGGGCTTATCGCCGGTCTAAACGCAGCCAAGAGCCTCCAGAGTAAAGACCCTATTCTCCTGGCAAGGGACCATGCCTATATCGGAGTTATGATCGACGACTTGCTGACTAAGGGCGTCAGCGCCGATGGCGGCGAGTGCTTAGGCACTCTTACCGAGCCTTACCGCATGTTCACGTCACGCGCAGAATATAGGCTTGCACTCAGAGCGGACAACGCCGACCGCCGACTGACACAGATCGGCAGGTCGGCGGGGCTTGTGGACGAAAGCCGTTGGGCCAAGTTTCAAAAAAAGCTCGAGGACCTCGCCAAGCTCAAGGAGTATTTGGCTAAAGAGCGCTCGGGCGGCGCGAGTCTGTGGGAGCAGCTTCGCCAGCCTCAAAGCAGCTTCGCTGATACGCTAAGCGACCATCCCGAAGTCAGGAAGATGAATATGGGCAAGGATGTACTTGATGCGGCGGCTGTCGATGCGAAGTACGAGGGCTATCTGGCCAAGCAGCAGCGTCTTGCGGTTGGGCTGCGGAGCCTGGAGAATAAGAAGATTCCGGGCGATTTGGATTATAAGAACATCTCGCATCTTCGCGCCGAGGCCAGAGAAAAGCTCTCGGTGTTCAGGCCCGGTACGCTCGGACAGGCATCTCGAATAAACGGCATCACCCCGGCGGATATTACCGTTATACAAATCCATTTGAAGAAGACGACGTCGCAAGCAACTAGGGGGCGGGATTGTGAGTGAATTGTCTGAGAACGTCTATAACAGCAGGGTCGCCCGGAATGAGCCCAAGCTCAAGTTGTGGCGCTCGGCGGGGTTGCTGCTGACCTATAAGTGCAACTGTGCATGCGAGTTCTGCTATTACAACTGCTCGCCGGAAAAGGGCGGGCTGATGCCGGTGGATAGTGCGATAAATGCGTGGCGGTCGCTGGAGAAGCTCGCGGGCAAGCAGGCGAAGGTCCATCTGACAGGCGGCGAGCCGTTCCTTTACTGGGAGCGGTTAGTAGAAATACTCGAACAGGCGAAGAAAGAGGGACTCGCCCCGTGTGATCTGGTCGAGACGAACGGATTCTGGGCCGTGAGTGAGAAAGTCGCAGCCGAGCGATTGAAGGTCCTCGATAACCTCGGTGTGCGGCGATTCAAAATCAGCACCGACCCGTTTCATCAGGAGTATGTCGATATCGAAGTGGTCCGGAGATTGGCGAGGATTGCCAAAGAGATTCTTGGTCCGCAGCGCGTGCTTATTCGCTGGCAAAAGTATCTGGATAATCCGGTGGAGTTAACAGGTCTGGACGCCGAGCAACGCAATAAGAAACTCCTCTGCGCAATGGAAGATTATCCGTGCCGGTTCACCGGTCGCGCCGCCGGCCAATTAGCCGCCCTGGCCAAAGGCAAACCGATAGAATCAATAGCAGCGATGAACTGTAGCAGTGAATTCCTCGGCGCCAAGGGTGTCCACATCGATCCATTCGGCAACGTATTCAGCGGAACATGCAGCGGCATAGTCGTAGGCAACATAAACGACAAGCCGTTGGAGCAGATTTGGAAACAATTCGACCCGAGCGGCAGCGATTTCATAGGAACGCTTTTCCATCACGGCCCCGCCGGCCTGCTCGATAAGGCTACCTACCAGGGCTATGAAAAAGCCTCAACCTACGCAAACAAATGCCACCTGTGCACAAGCATCCGCCAATTCCTGTTCGACAATGGGCTCCACAAATCAGTGATTGGGCCTGGAGAATGCTATTCGTAAAGAATAGCGAAGAGAGAATCTCAAATCACAAAGCTGCGTTGCCGGTCTTAGGCGTCTCTTTTTGCTACTGCGGTGGCTTCTATCTCGAAGAGGAGATCGTGGCGGCAAACGTCGCAGATTGGGGTGATCCAGGGCCAGTTGTACTTGCCCTTTATGGAATTGAAGACGCGTTCGATTTCGGCTGTCTTGCAGTAGGCGAGGATGTGGACGACGTCTTCATCGGTAACGTTCATATCCCTGAACACGGCGCGGACATTCTCGATGGTGTCGTTTATCTGGCCTTTGGGGTCGCCGATATTGGTTGTTTCGCCGGCGGCGTTAATTGAGGCCGTGCCCGAAACGAATACCGTCTCCCCGGCGGGCGTGGAGGTACGCGAGGCACGCGAGAACGCTGAACCGTACTCCAATGCACACTGCTGCTTGCCTCCGGCCTGAAGGTACTGCGTCGAATCGGCCGGTTTGAGCACTGCGAAGAGGTCCATTGCGCAATCGCTTCCGTCGGCGGCGCCGAGCCCGATGCCGGTGCTGGCGGGCATCGACTGACGAGTCCCCTCTCCGATCATTCCGCGTTCGGCGAAGAACTTGCT
>JAFGTU010000137.1 GCA_016933985.1 Sedimentisphaerales bacterium
CCATGCTCGGTCAGGCTGGCCTTTTGTATCCTCGCCGGGTACTCAGGCCCGCGCCCGGCAACGACCTTGACAAGCTCGTAGGTCCCGCGACCAACTTCGCTCTTTCGCGGCGCTGGAAGGAACGGGTGGTCTATCTTGACATTTTGGTCGAGCTTTACCTGAAGGTATTTCAACAGCTTCTGACGCTTCTTCGTATCCTGTAGAAAGAGCGTGGAGTCTATAGCTTTCCTGATCCAAGGGACACTATCCACGCCTGCCTTGGCCGCAAGGTCGCGAAGCCATTTCTTATCGTTATAGTCACCGTAACTCATTTTTTTTACTCCATCGGCGGGAAGAAGGCTATAAATAGCCGCACTTACCGGTTTTACTGCCGCCAATGCCCCGATGAGTGCAGCGATGAATTTGACCATCCTCTTTGGGCATCCGAAGTCCTCCACGAAGCTGAAGTCCACACCGTAGTCGATCAGGAACTCGGTGAACCACCAACCGACGAGTGCCCCTGTAGTGAGACCGACGACCAGGGGCCAGAAGGGCTTGAGAGTACCCATGTTGCGACGCAACAGCAACAGGATCACGACAACAAGTACTATTTTAATGAACATAAGAAGATCCTTTCAAAACTTGATTAGGTAATAAATAGCGGCGGCTACGATTAGCCACCTGGCAAGCTGCTTGAGGAGCCAGATTCGCAGAGTGCTCTTAATGCAGGCCTCGCATATCACTCTCTTCTCGCCGTCGACGATGGGTCTATCTCGCCTGCACTTGTAGCAACAGGGCGCATTACAGATCCAGCAGATATTCAACGCGTTCTTGGCGCAATCGGCGCACAGGATCAAGGGTTCTTCTCGGCCAAGTCTCCTACAGCTAAGACAGGCTACGCCGGCCTCGGCGCCGGTATGCATTACGTGTCCACATCCGCTGGCGGTCTTCCACCGCAGCTCTGTAGTGTCGACCGAACCACAATCCTCTACACGGGTCGTCTGGCACTTATTGACCAACAGCTCATTGGCCCGCCCGTGGAACTGGCCGTCTATGTATATCAGTGTCTTTTCCTGGAGGCCGTCGCAGGTGCCTGCGACACCATCGTCTCCGAGGGCTTGCTTTTCGACGCTCTGTTCGTCGATAGTGTTTTCGCTGTCTTGGATATCAGGTTCCGACATATGGGTACTCCTCGCCCCTTAGACGCCTGTTGGGCCTATGACGTCCGTGTCGATATTCAGGCCGAAGGGGTCCAAGAAGCCTACAACGTCCAACGGACTTACCGGACCGTCCAGAGCCGGAGGCCGAAGGCTCGGATTAGTTGCGCTGATGTCATGGTGTGGCGGTATCGCCAACTTACCGAGAGGATCGTTCGCGATCTCGGCGGATAGACGTGGATCATATCCGGACAGGTCTATCCGAGTTTCTTCTGGATGCAAGATGCCGCCTTTACCTGATCCGCCGACTGCATCCTCGGCTAACGGTTCGATGGGCAGATCTAAAGGCGGCTGGGCGGGATTTGGAAGGGCCCCAATAGGCTCGCTACTATCCAGGTCATACGAGATCTCCGCCATTACGGGGCCTGAACCTAATTCCAGAGGCTCCTGGAAGTTACTGTGGGCGAATTCCGTATCGAGACTGATGTCCTGTCCGAATTCTCCGCCAATGGTCAGGATGAGATCGTCGGAAATCCGAAGAACAGTCTCGCCGTCAGGGCAATCGGGAACTAGATTAGCGACCTGTCCCGGATGTTGTAATGGCTGGTCCTCATCGCCATCGGCTGCATCTTCCTTATCACTATACGGGCCTATATACTCTGACTCCGGCGTAGACCTGGGTATCATATTGCCTTCTAGCCGGCCGGATAGCGGCGAACCCGGCAGTGGCAGGATGATCGGGCTGCGTGAGAGCCGGCCGCGCCGGCCGGATTTACGCCTGCCGGGCCAGATCTTCTTTTGTGGCAAGCGTAACCGGATGCGGACCGGACGCGAGAGACGCCTTGCCTTGCCGCTGCCTAAGCATATCGGGCAAGCCAACTCTATTACATCGTCGGGATCAATCTGGGGCGCATCACTAAAGGCAAATGCGATTGTGCCCGTTCCACTGCAGGCAATGCAGACCTCGGGCGAATCCTTATTATTATCGACGTTATTGTTTTCATCAGGCATGATTAATGTCTCCTGCACTATCACTACTTTTAAGTAATCACTGCGAGAAATCGCCGCCGGGGGCGCTATATCTCACTGACCGCTTCATTGGCGCCGATTGGTGCCCTCCACGGCCGTTTTCAGCATCCAGAACAATAGCGTACCTAACAGCACCGCCGCCAAGCCGACGGCCAGGTAGAACAGAAGCTTCTTGTAGGTCGCCTCGTAGAGGATGGTTGTGGTCAAATTATGGCCCAAGACAATGTCACGGGCGGCATTCTCGGGCAAAAGAACAAGGCTCCCCTGCACTACCGTATCTCGCCACCATTTGACACAGCTTGCAGGATCACTCGGTTTCATGGACCAACTTACCGATTGTCCGGGTCCCACCCCCGAGAATCCGTTGCCGCCCACAGGACCCTGCAAGAGGCCTGTGATACGCAGATTCTTGGCAGCGCCGTCGCCGATAAGCGGACCTGCCAATCCCACACAGGCCCTTCCTGCGATAGGCCGGTCCGGCTTGCCGCCACGGCATGAATAATGATTTAGAATCCCGCGGTCGCCGCAGAGAACCGCCTGTACCGGACCCGGTGCGACGAAACCGACCTCCACCGGCGGCGGCTCAACGTAACGAATGCCAAGAGTAGGCGGCGGTGGCTTCAGTTGCAGAGTCCATTTGGTAGCCACACCCGCCGAACGGACCCTGCCGGTTAATGTAATATCTACCGTCTGCTGGCCGGCATGCAAGGTCACCGGGACTCCGCTGACATCGACTACATCATTACACGGAACAAGCCCCAGCACCGTTTTCGGCGCTATCATACCGTCGAGTTCGATATCAAGCTTCACCGGCACGGTGACCAGGCCGGCGGTCAAGTCCGACCATTGAGGGGTGCCAATGCCGGATATGGCTTGTTTAATGCGGGTGCTCTGCAATTCGGGCAGCTTCATACGCACCGCCAGCAGGATTTCCATAGAAGATAGGCTTACCGTCTTAGGGGCGGAGAGCGTTTTTAGCTGAACTCGTACGGCGACAGGCTCGTTTCGCGCGATCTTGTCCAAAGGAACCTTTACGGCGACATCAACATTCACATCGGCGTTCCGACCTTGCATCAGGATGGGGCGATCTGTTGAGATCTGAGCCTCGCCTAATCCGCGAATATCCCATTTAATCTGTTCAGACCACAAGATCGGCATCTTGCTCGCAGCCTCCATGCGAAGACGCATCGGCCAGACTGCGATACGATTCTGCAGGTCTTGCCATCGCGGGCTACCCCGCTCCCGCAGTTCCGCCGAAACGGCTAGTTGAGGACGCAACAGACCTGTGGGAAGTTCGCACCAAATCTGCTGTGGCGCTATCATAATGAATATGATGCCCTTATCGGTCTTCACCTGACTCGGCCCGCTGAATTGCAGAGGCAGGGCATATCGCTGTGTAGGACTGAATTTTTGGAGGTCGAGCTTTGCCAGGAGGGTTATTGTCTCGGTACTATTGACAGTCACACTCGATCTGCCCAGCCATCGTGATTCGGCGATAGGGCAAGCCACCGCCAAATTTGCCTGAAAAGGCAGCATGCTCGTGCGGGGGCTCGCTACCGTCACATCCATCTGGATACCTGCAATGCATGATTCGGCATTATGCCATCTGACATCCCGTATCTTCACGGATGGGACAAGGGTAATAGTCCGCAGCTCGAGCTCGCCGGCGTCAATTACGGCGACGTTCGGATTCTTCTGCAGGCGGGCGACTATACTGCCGATAACGCCGCCCCAGCGCTTGACGACTACCGTCTGTGACAGTCCCTTACTGGCTCGCAGGCCGAATAGCTTATCCAGCCTCTCCTCTTGCTCTATCACCGTCGCCATGCTGCCGACGTTGTGTTCACCATCAGAGTACAAAAAGGTCACTAAATGAGGCGCCGATGACAATCTGGTTGCCCATTCAATAGACCTGCTCAAGCCCGCCGCGATATTGGTATGCCCATCAGGTTGGAGCTTGGCGATTGCGCCATTCAGTTCTTTCGGGTCCGTATAGATATGGTCAAAGCCACTGCGTACTTGGTCACTGAATGGAACTAGGATCACCGGTGTCTTGTCACTTGCCGGCAGTTGAATCAGGGCCTGTTGGATCTCTCTGCGCGCCGTCTCCACGCGACTTATAGCCGTGCCATCGGTTTGGCTCATCGAGCTCGATACATCGATGACTATAATCCGCAGGATTTCGAGCCCTTGATCCCCGGCAGATACGGAGGCAGGCTGTTTTGCCTCGGCCGGCAAGATTAAAACCGCTGCCAAACATAATATCAGTCTTGATTGTTTGTGGTAAATCATCGCATACTCCTTTTTTTCTTAGGTCCTTTCGTTTCATTATCAACGTGGTCTCTCCCGGCGGATCTTCGCCGAGCAGCCGACTCGTCACTAACACCTCAGTCAATAGCAGCTGCATAAGGAGGATGAAATTCCTTGGGGATATCGTTCTCGGGGATGTCATCGCCGACATAGCGGCTCGTATTCTTTGTGAAATCGAGTCCGTCCACGGCCCTGGCCTTGAAGCGGCTGTACCCGGCCATCCACTCCCAGCAAAGCTGGCCATTGATTTCGCAGGCCTGCTCTATAGTGGAAAATATCGCCCCAGAATCATTGCCAAGGCCAACGTGAAATACGTATTCGTAACCTTTGCCAGCCTTCTCATATTCCGCTAATTCGCATCGCGACGAGTAAGCGTTTGCCAAAATCCAGTCCGGCGCCACGTCGTTTGTCTGCGTCAGCATGTGTGAGTACGGATCGACGCAAAATAGCACAGGCCTGGCAACAAGATCAGAGGGCAGTCCGATCACTATCTGACTCTTCTTGAGAGGGTCCATGAAGATGTCCAGCAGGAGGACGGCGGCCGCCGAACCAGTTCCGCCCCCGAGACTGGCCAAAACAACCGGTATTATCCGACGGCATTGGCCTTGGCGAAGAAGGGAATGAATAGCTTCTCGCATTTCTTTCTGTATCAAGTCTTCATACACCTCAAAAGACGATTGCGTAATAGGCCTGTTTGTTCGTGCGCCGTGCCCAAGCGTCTCAAAGTCCAGCAACTGTGGGTGGTTTTCCACAATAGCCCTGCAGGCTCGGCCGTACTTCTGGGGATTGGCGACCATGGCGGAAACGGTCTCTTGGGTCTGGGCGATATCGATCGCAAAGTCAAATTCGTTGAAGCCGGTCTTGTCGGTGTCAATCGCGATCACCTTCAAAGGAAAGGGAGAGCATGCAGCCTGGTGCTGCTTCTTCACCGCAAGAGCTGAGCTCTTTCCGGCGCCGCCTGCTGCGATCACCAAAGAGGCGAAACTGAGTTCGACGTTCGTATAGCTGTTACTTGTTATTGTCTCTATAGTCTTCATTGTTTTTTCTCCTGGAAATCAGAGTCTCATGATGGCCGCTGCGTGCTCGCCGGCTTTTGTGTCTGGCAAGACGCCTATGAGGTGTGGCAGGTGACCGGTTCGGGCAGACTTCTTATACGCCTCGAGGAGTACCGGGTTGCCGCCTTCGATCCCGACAGGCCAACCCGCATAGATCCTTAGCACCGAGATGCTGCGGGTCTGTCCGTTATCCACGATGTCACTGAACCCTTCGGCTCGCAACATCTGCTCAATAAGCTCCCGGATCTCGGCCTCTTTCTGAGTAATTGCCTTTGGGAGGCGGGCCATCCTAAAGTCAAACCTGATGATACCGAATCTGGTATCATCGCGGCCGTCGAACCATGAGGTTATCTTTGAACGGGTTGATAAGTCCCTTACCAGACGCTTCAAACCGTAGGCCTCGCAGGCCTTGTAAAAGCTGTTGGATGCAGAGGTACCTTCCATGAGTAACGCCATGAATTCATCCACGATATCCGTGGCAGGCAGGGCAAATATCAGTGCCCGAAACGCCATGTCCTGGGCGCTGCGCTGACCCATACCTTTGCGTTCGGCCAACTCTCGGAGCCGCTGTTCAAGATCATGCCGCAGGCCGTCAATCAACTCTGTCTGGCCGCCGGCCTTCCGGTTGGCCATCAGGGTAGCGAGGAACTCATCATCACTGGTTTCTTTGAGAGCAATCTGATTGCTCATCGCAAAAGTAGTCAGGCGTTCGGTGGTTCTATTCAGCCTCGCGGCACACTCCTTTTCACACATCCCCACTTTGGCACGATAAGCGTTTGAGTCGTGGACGAATTTGTCGCATCGCTCCTTTATCAATTCGCACTGCGCCTTCCAGTGTTCCTCAAAGCGAACCATCACCCAGCCCTCCAGGGCTTCAAAATACCCGTGCTGGTACTTCTGAAGAAGATGGCTCTTGAGGGCCTCGAAGGCGGATTCACCTTCGAGAGCAGATCTCTTCACTCGCGGTGTTCGGTCGAGATGACAAGAAAAGAGCGAAAGCCCCATCGGTTTGTCAACGGGGCTTTGGTATCAAGAGACAGCCGGAGCCGTGCAGCGTTACTTGGCCATGAGTTTATTCTCGTTTCCGTCATTCCCAACGATCGTGCCCTCTCCGCGAACGTGGACGAATTGGTTATCTTTGTACACGAGAAATACTAATGGGTGTTCGAGTGGTGAGCTGAACTTACAGCCGAGAAATTCGATTTTCCCATACAGAGCATAGACACAGCCGGGGCCAAAGGGCAGCACATATCCAGAGGGTTCGCCAGAAGGACTGATCGTAGCGACCATAGCGGCAATATCGTATCTGCCCTGTGACGGCGATTCCTTAATATCAACAGTACGTGAATAGCTGTGACCAGGGTGAATCCAAGCGGCAGCTCCGTTGACCGCTGTCAGCCTCGTCTTGCTGAGCAGCTCCGCGTCCACCTGTAAGACAAAGCGATCTGCGAGTCCTTCATTCTCAAATTGTTTAAGTAAACGGTTTCCTATCCAGTGCTGCTGAGTGTATGAGAGCCACGTGGCTATATTTGGTTGTTTGCCCTCAGCTCTTTGCTGTTGCGACCACTCTTCATACGTCGGTGTATCGCTCCAATCATCATCTTGACGTGCACTTTCAGGCCCGACGGGATCTTCGTTCTGAACAGCTGGTTTGCCTCCTTCGGCCGCCCTCGCGCTCTCACCTGCGGGCTTGTCGCCAGATGAGTATTGATTATCAGAGCTGCAGCCCGACGCGAAGATACATACGGCTATGATGAGGAATACAGAATTAATAGTCGCCCGCTTCTTCTTATCCATTCTTGACTCCTTCTTTCTTTTTGATATTTGAAGATTCACTTCTACAGAACAGCGAAGACTACTACTATAAACCGTTCTGGCAAGAAATCCAATAGAAAAGCCCCGTCTAACAGGGCAATCGCATCTAAATTTGGGTTCTGAGGGGGGTTTGACTGGCGTCAACTATTCACCCATCCTACTGCCCATCACTTCCTAACCTTCCCACCCACTCTATCACACATTGTGATAACCTTCAGGCTGTTTATCCTGATGCTCTATGACCGCCAAAGCGGCCAAAAGCCGATTCTTGACGCAAAACCCCGGCTTCCTTTGTGTTCAATGGTGTAGGGACCGGTAGCTTTTTAAGAAATTCGTCGAAACGACAGCTTTGTTTTGGTATAATGAAGCGTGAATTTTGTTGGAGTGTTTCAGGAAAAGTGTGAAAACGTGCAGAAATGGCGTTCTCGAAATCAAATGGGAAATCCGAAATAACAAGAGAAAACAGGGTCTTGACGCAATTGCCGGGCCTTTGTGGTGTTTTGTGCGCCAGGACATGTTTAACCTGCCGGAATTTTCATTGACATTGAGATGAAATCTGTCTATTATTGGACTTGTGGCAAGCAGGAGTAGTTCCATGAAATGTATATGGGAAATCACGGTTCATATAAAAACAATCATTACACTACCAAGGAATTATGTAGTCGTTATCTTCATATTGGGTCTGACTTTCAGCGTCCTGGCAGGTGTGACTGGAACATTTAGAAATGTTTCGTTCTTGGCGACAGACGGAGGCAGGAAGTTCATTGCAGCAGGTGGGAGCGGGATTCTTAAGAACGACAAGAATGAAGTAATCGCTGAAGGCGACTTGAAGAATGTTGATGAATTCTTGACAATCAAAGGGAGAAAAGACGCCTCGTTTGTTTACAATCCTAAGACAAATGCGTTTTCGCCCGATACTTTCTCTAAGGAAGCGATGAAGGAGTTCGCTTCGATAAAGCTCGGAGAAGGTAATTTGTGGACACTCAATGACGCCAATTTTCTCTTTGTTTTAGAGATTCCCATCCTGAACCAGCCGCAAATTGTACCTGCCTTAGATAAGAGTCTTGCACGGGCTTCTTTGATTACTCTTCCCAAAGGAAGTTTCACACTGTGGGGCTATCTCGTCACGGTTGAGAAAGACAAGGGGACTGTGAAAGTGGCGCATGGGAATATCGTAGAGGCATCGAACGCGACCATCAAACGAGACCGCAAAACGGCCATGGCCTCTGCTGGACTCCAAGTGGAAAAAGGTGTCGGCGCACAAGACGCGAGACAACAAGTTGCCAATTCCACCATCAATGGAACTGAGTCCCCAGTAGTAGAAAGTAATTACATAGTGGAACCGGCTGATACTTTATTCTTCATTGCGGAGAAAATCTATGGTGATGCCTCCAGGTGGAAGCAGATATATGAGGCCAATCGCAACCTGCTATCTGGACCTCTCGATTTGAGGGTGGGGATGAAATTAAAGATTCCAAAAGCGTCTATTGACAAGCAGATCACAAATAGTGGGATTGCTTTGGATTCGGCTTCGTTGGCTAACGACGAAAAAGGCGAGGAGAAAAAGACAGCTCCAGAGCGAAAGGCATGGGAAGAAGTGGATTCATTGAGCAAACAGTCGCTGGAGGACTTCCTGGAGAAGTTCCCGGACGGAGAACTTGCCGAGCAGGCAGAAGTGGCCGTCGAACTCCAGGACAAGCTCAGTAGCATCAGAGAAGGCAAGTTTAAAGATAGCTTCACGATCTCGCTCGAATTGCTTGGCGAAAGATGGAAGAATTGGCAGAAACTTAACCCGAACAAGGGAGTTGTCGGGTACTACGTCAAAAAAGGGGAAAAATTTAACACCTTGGGATGGTTTTCACCATCTCCACTAAGTGGTGGCAGGACTCCTGGTAGGGGCACGATCTCATTTGACAATCCGGGGATCCTAACCAGCCCCACTGGGGACGGTTCATTGATCGCCTTTCGTACAGGTGGCTTAAAATTTGAGTTGTTCAATAGAATAGTTTTCGAGACGCCGGGCGACGAGCCAATGTACTTTGCTGTTATCGAGGGGAAAGGCTTGGTTCACATCTATGGGGAAGGTAAAGTAACCACACCGGACGGAAAAGAGACAGTCCTGTGTGGTATATTGGACGTTACTAAAGAAGAAGTCGACGACTCCAACGCCAGAAGGATTAAGTTGTCTGTGCGAGGTGAGCAGATCTACGTTGGCGAAGTTCCTTTTATGCTATCTTCGTATAACTCCTCTGGCGAAACTGCAGGAATGGGCTTTATAAGCCTTTCGGCTGATCTTATGAACACCATATTAGATATTTCTGAACTTCCAGAAAAGTATGACCCATGGAGTCCAAAACTTGGTGTCCAGATTGGGGGAGGACAAAAGATAGTAGGGATTGCATCTCTCAGGAGGAAGATGTGCAGGAGTGCTTTCATTAATTCCAACGGCGCTGTATTCCCAGACTCTATCAGAAGAATTGCAAGAGGTGGCCCATTCGTAGCACTATGGTTTAGTTCGCCAAACGATAACCAGATATCGCTTCAGGATCTTAAGATTGAAGCGTCGAGCAAAACACAAGAGAGCTTCAAGATGCGGCAAGTCGAAGGGGATATAGTCATTTTGGAGAAAGTCCCCCGAGAAGCGATAAGTCTCAGAATTACGTCACGCTACGCCGACGTTAATCAAGAATGGACCGGTACTCTCTTCCCAGCCTTCCGCAGTGCAACTCCAGGGATCGTTCTATATAGTGTAAAAAATGTAAACGTTGGAAGGGAGAAATCCAAAATAGATCCAAATTTACCCGCCCCCGTTTTATGTACCCTGGAGTGTCTTGGGTAAAGTGTTAAAACGTGCAGAAATGCCGTTTATGAAGTCATATGGGAAACCTGAAATAAAGGAGTGAACGTATGAGGCAGATAGCTGCGATAGTAATCACGTCAGTAGTCTGTGTTGGATGTGCTTCAACCAGCCCATCTAGCCAAGCCACCGGGCCAACCGAGGATTCATCCTGGCAGGCCATCCGCCAAACCGACAGCATTGAGGGGTATCTGACGTACTTGAAGGCGAATCCGCGCGGCCCTTATGCCACCGAGTCCAAGCGACGGATGCAGACGCTTGCATCACAGCGCCTCGCTAACGTCCACCAGATCAGCCTCACATTGGAGCCCGGAAGTAAGGATTCCGGAAGTATTGATTTGATTGCCATCCGTCAGGCTGTTGAGGATGCGTTGAAACAAGGAGGATATGACACGTCTCAGACAGCATCCGCTGACGCGAAACTCGTTGTATCTACTTCGCGCGAAGGAGCAATCCAAGGCACATCGGCCTCGTATTGGCACCCATTCGCTATAACGCGCGTCCGGATCGCGTTTGAGTTTCCGGATTGCGGACGACTATTCACCAAGAGGTATTATATTGAATCTGCCGCAGACATGAAGACAGTATTCAAGTTCTCCGATATCAATGTCAAGCCAATCGATGCCTCTAAGCCGACATTCATTAGCCTAACCCACGGCGGCGCCTGGGGCGCGGGAGTGGAATTCACCGCTCCCAACTCAGGCCAGGGAGTTGTGACGAGTGAGAAAGCCCTGAGTGAATACAATTGGGACCAACTCTCAACAACAGAGAGCGTTCTGTCTGAGCTCCGAAGAGAATTGGAGATAGATTCTCCGATGAAGCTGTCCGACAAGACAGAGTGGGAACGCTAAACAGAAAGATCGTCCAACAGATACTAAGCTCGACTTTTGCCATCTTTGAAGGTTAGGTGGCTTGACTGAGTTGGTCAATTATCCTGAACCGCCGACAAACGGATTTTCAGTCCGAGGTCAGGTTTGTAAGTGTTTGTGGTTAAACGAGTTACAACGCAGAAATCAAGGCAAATAAAGGACTTAAGATTAACCCAAGATCAGCCTAAGATCCACCCAAGACTCACCCAAGATTGACCCAAGGCATGACATGCAAGTTTGGCACGCAGTTTTGGCACACACCTGGATCTCGAAGCTGGTAAGACCGGTCCATTTTGAATAGGCATGCTGACGTTGTGAAGGGCGGAGCAAAACTGTAGCGCCTGGCGGGGCGGCGTAAACTGTGACACTTCCATGGCGTTTCTGCGAGAATGCGTGGTTTTTTCACGGCTGTGGATGCCGTGAAGGCCAACGAATTTTCAGCAGAAAGGAAAGGAAGTGTACAGAGATATGGACCAATGGATTAAGATTCGCCAGCGAGTACTCAAAGAAGGCGTCAGCAAGCGACAGATCATGCGTGAGACGGGGATGCACTGGGAGACGCTCAAAAAGATCCTCGAGCATTCCATCCCACCGGGATACGAAAGAAGTAAACCGCCGAAGAAGCCAAAGATAGACCCGTATCTTGACCGTATCCGACAGATTCTCGAACAGGACAAGTTCATACACAGGAAGCAACGCCACACAGCTAAGCGGATATGGGAAGTACTCAAGCAAGAGGGATTCACGGGCGGCTATACCATCGTCAAGGACGCAGTCCGTCAGCTCAAGCTGACAATGAAAGAGGTGTATATGCCCGAATGGCGTTTCCTTAAGCGGCATTTTGTCTTCTCCATTGTTCCCTTGTTATCTTTAGCAGTGGATATTTTCTGGGGTCCCGCACGA
>JAFGTU010000138.1 GCA_016933985.1 Sedimentisphaerales bacterium
CGCGTTAGACAGACGGGCAAGGGCAGTGCCGTCTGGAAGGCGGGCTACGCCTCGCCGGCATCGGCGGCCTGGCATAGCTCACTCTCCCCTGTCTTAGCGAGTCTCGACCTTTTTGATGCCAGCTATCAGCCGGGACAGGATGTGACCACCGAGCTCCTCATCATCAATGACTCGTGGCACGATGCGAGCATACATGTGGATATTATGCTGACTGAGGAGTGTCCCGAGTATATTCCGGAGGCATCGTGCTTCGAGCGGCCGGTGTCGAAATGGAGTTACGATTTCGAACTCAAGGCCGACACCCTTAGAAGTACTAATGTTACGTGGAAGCTGCCGGCGCGTGAGGGTAGCTATTGGCTGACTGCTCGCACAACAGGTATCGCCGGACGGCCGGTGCTCAGCCAGCGTTTTGTGCGTGCAGTAGCGCCACCGATTGTATCCGCTTCTTTGCGCGAACGCCGTTACATAATCTTGGGCGGCGACCATGTGGCCGAATCCTGGTTTCAATCAAAAGGCCTGCAAACAGGCAACAATCTTGACGAACTCATGGCAGGCAAGGACATTGTCGTCGTTTGGAATTACGACAGCTTGACGACAGACGAGAAACGTCACGCTGGAGCTATCCGCAGATTTGTCTCCGCCGGTGGCAGAGTTGTTGTCCTTGCCACACATCATTGGGACTGGAGCGAGCTGTGCGATGTAAAGGCCGGTGAGGCACGGGGCTCACGGGCCTTCCTGTATGAGAAAGTGAAGTATCCGATGTTGTCCGGCATTCGGCCTGAGTGGCTTATCCGATGGAACAGTCGGCCCGGAACGGTCGCCGTGGCAAATCTTGAAGGACCCGCAATTGAGCAGGCTGAGAAGATTCTCTGGGTGCGCGATCCGGCGACCTGTGTGGCCGCTGAAATACCGATTGCCGGGGGCAAGGGAACGATTCTTTTCTCTCAACTGGATGTGCAATGGCGTTTGAATCGCTCGGAGGCGTCTTATGACCCTGTTGCTGAGAGAATCCTGATGAACATCCTAAAGCAGACAGACTGAAAAAGGCCAATTAAGCTTGGCGCACCAGAGCAACAGCCTTTGTGCCAGGGAAGGATAATGTCTGGTACGAGAAAGGGCACCTGATGCGCCACCAGCGTGGGCGCTTCTCTGTCTATGTCGTCAGGCACGAAGACGGCAGTTGGTCGCCGAAGCGGATATTGCAGTGGAAGGATAGTCTGGCCTTCTCCATATACACCTGCGGCAGCGGGCAGCGGGCTACTTTGCCCGACGGTAATCTGATCATACCCTTTTCCATCGGTTTTAGCGGTTGGGATGATCGGGCGGTTACCTCGGCGTTATGCAGTTTTGACGGAGACGAAATTCGGATACTAAAACTCGGCAACGAACTAACCAACAAAGTCAAGCGGGGATTATTGGAGCCCAGCCTGACGGCTTATAACGGTCGTTATTACATGACCATTCGTGCCGAAGATGATCGTGGTTATGTTTGCGTATCGGATGACGGTCCGAACTGGCGGCAGCCTCGGCCCTGGAACTGGCGGGACGGAACGCCGCTGGCTATGTCCACCACCCAGCAGCACTGGCTCGTCCACGACGAGCAGTTGTTCTTGGTATATACCCGCAAGGCGAAAGAGAACATCAGTGTATTCCGCTGGCGGGCGCCCTTGTACATAGCTGCCGTGGACGCCGAATCCCTGCAGCTCATTCACCGGACGGAGCGCATCGTCTTTCCCTTGATCGGAGACGGGATTGGCGATGCCGCAAATGTCGCCCGCATGGGCAATTTCCATACCGTCAACGCTGCTGCGAATGAATCATGGGTCACCGTAGAAGAGTGTTTGCCCGGCAAACATTTTACGTGCGATACTCTGATGGCCCGGATATATTGGTCACGACCCAACAGTATTTGAAGAACCGGATTGTCCGGGAGGACTAAATATGAATAGAGCCAAGGATTTTCTGCTGATGTTGGCGGTTATTGTTTGCGGCTTTGCGCTTTCCATGTCGGTTGATTTCAACAGCCGGGCGGCGGCCGCACAGCCGGAAGTTGTAACCATCCGTCCGGAAGAGACCGACGAGCTACTCGCCAATCCGGGGATGGGCTGGGAGACGTTCCACAGAACGCGAGCCAAGGACGAGAATCTCCCGGACTGGATCCCCTCCACGGTGCATTATGCTCGCTGGGGCTGGGGCGTGCTGGAGCCTCGGCCCGGTCGGATAGACTTCGACTTCCTCGATAATACCATTGAAGAAACACGCGCGGCAGGTCAGCGTCTGGCGTTTCGCGTGATGTGCTGCTCGACCACACCCCGTCGTCCCTATCACCCGGACTGGCTGGGCGAAGCGGGCGGCAGAATACTCACTGTGGACTATAGCGGCCGGGAGGGATTCGCAATCCCCGAGCTTGACGACCCCAACGTACTGGACAGGCACCTGGACTTCATCAGGCGACTTGGGGCTCGCTACGACGGGCATACCGGCATCGACCACATCGATTTGGGAACCGTCGGCTGGTGGGGCGAATGGCACATGAGCGGCTCAAAGGCCGCCAAAATGCCGACAATGACCAACTGCAGGAGAATCATCGACGCTTACGCGGATGCATTTCGCAAGACGCCCCTGCTCATGCTGATAGGCGGGCGAGAGTCCCTTGCCTATGCCGCCCAGCGCGGCGCTGGATGGCGGGCCGATTGCCTCGGCGATATGGGAGGCTTCTCCCAAAACTGGTGCCACATGCGCAACGCCTATCCGCAGCTCATCCGGGAGGCGGATGTCGGCGAGCTCTGGAAGACGGCGCCTGTCGCCTGGGAGACCTGCTGGGAGATGCGCCGGTGGGTCAAGGAGGACTGGCCTTTGCGATATATCTTCAACTATGCCCTCGCGCTTCACGGTTCATATATCAACAACAAGTCGGCGCCATTGCCGACGGGGGAGAATGTACGACAGGAAATAGAGAGGTTCCTTCGCAGGCTTGGATATCGCCTTGTGCTCAGAGAGATAACACATCCTCGGCAGGCCAGGGCCGGCGCGCCGCTCAGGATCGAGATGAAATGGCAAAACGTCGGCTCGGCGCCCTGTTACCGGCCTTATCGCCTTGCATACAGGCTCATAGGCCCTGATGCGTACAGCCGAACGCTGATTGGCGCCGCCACAGTGGATAAGTGGATGCCGGGAACGGTTGAGGCCTTTGACGAACAATTCATGAGAGAGCCGCCTGACCTTCCACCCGGCGAGGTTGTCGAAGTCGTCGAGCAAGTGAGGCTGCCGGCGGGCATGCCGACCGGCAAGTACCGCTTGGAATTCGGCGTAGTCGCCGAGGATTCGAGCGAGCCGGCAGTGAAACTCGCCATCAAGGGCAAATCAGGCGACGGCTGGTACCCGCTGAGTGAAATCGAAATCACCAATTAGACACGTTTGTGAGGGGCTACTACTCTTTGACAATCGAGTCTACAAATTGTCATTCCGCACTTGATGCGGAATCCATTTCTGCGGAATCTGGATTCCCGCTTTCGCGGGAATGACAGGGCACAAATACAAATGTAACAGAGTGCCGTATATCTGAGTCGGGCTTATTGCGGGAATCAGTCGATTAGCTTGAAGGTTCGTTCGGCGGTGCGTTTTCTGCCGTTGTGCTCGACCGTGATTGTGATGGTCGGGTTGTTGGCAGGCATAAAATAGGCCTGGAGGAAGTATCCGCTGGACCGGACATTCGTGATGGGGCTGCCGTTGATTGTGACTTTTGCGCCTGGCTCGACAAGGCCGCGAACGCCGATATTTCGCGGCCCATTCGGCACAACCGTCCCTTCAGGCGGCGAGGTCTGGACTATCAAGAGAGGCTCTGTTGTAATTTGTTCAATCTCGCGGGCTATGACGCTGCGGGTATCGAGCATAACATCGCCGTCACGGGTGTACTCATAGAACGACCAGACCACCCGGCGGCAAAGCTCAAGAGGTCGCTGGCGAGGGTCCAGCCAGGCCGCTTCCCTGCCGATCCTTTCTTTTATCTTCGCTATCTCGTTCTCCAGGACCCAGAGATACTCGTAATCCTGCAGGCCGTCCCGCATCGCGCTAAAGCGCAGCGACCCGAGCAATCCGTTCTTGCCGGGGTACACAATGGCCCGGTCGCCAAGCGGCAGACCTTCACTGATGCCCTCCTGAGTGTATGGATCGCTCCCCGCGAAGTGATTCAGTCCCCAGTGCAGATAGCCGTCAAGGTCGTAGAGATAATTGATCCAGTGAAGCACGCGGACCTTCAGCAGCGATTGGTCGAGGAAACGATTCGGATAGCGCCCCACGGGATGACAGCACGTGTAGAACCACAACTCGGCCCCTTCCCGCCGGGCCTGATCGAAATGCGGATACCATAGATTGAGGTGGCTGAGCTTGGGGACATATACATCGAGCTTGCCGAGGTGCTCGGCCTCGACCGCCTCTATGCACCGAATATTCGGCGCGACCTCGTGCACCAGATCAACCACAGCCGCGTAACTCTCTTCGTGGTGAATAAACGGCTCATCGGAAATGCTGACGAGAAAGCGCTTCGCCCAATTCCTCTGCCGGACAACCTTCTCCCATGCTGCTAATCGCCGCAGGTTTGACTCGACAGGTTCGATTCGGCTGCCGGGGTCTGTGAGATTTGCTGTTCGCCTGGCCACCGAGTGCAGGTGTATCTGCCGGATGCCGGTCTCGAAGGCCGCCTCGGCATAGCGTTCGAGCCAGCTCGTGTCGTAGGAATAGCCTTCTTGAGCGCTGCCTGTCTCCTGAATCAAGCCGATCGAGGTCTGGATGTCGGTCTGGCGGTGCTCTACGAGGAATGCGCAGAACCGTCGAAGCAAATCCCAATACTCTTCGCTATAGGGCTTGATGCCTTCGAAGCCAAGACCTGGGAATCGCCACCAGTTTATGACCGACAGATGCCGCTCACTCGGAACCTCGAAGTCCCAGACGTGCAATTTAACGGGCATTTCAAAGGATTCAGCTGCCGTTGCTACCAGCAATTTGCCGAGATAGTCGCCGGCGCGGGAGTCTTTGGGGACATTGATCTCTATCCAGACAGGCTGTGCTTGGTTTGCCTTTATCGAAATGCTCGGCCCTTCCCAAAAGGGGTCGGGAATGCTCGCAGGGGCCTTAACCACCAGCTCATCGTCCGGGATGCCCGCCGTGTTGCGATTGATATCAATGTATCGCACCCACTGCAATTTGACGGCTGATGCAGGAACTATCCCGCCGCCTCCGGTTTGTTTCAGGTCGGTAATGCCGACGGTCGCGGCGACGACGTCC
>JAFGTU010000139.1 GCA_016933985.1 Sedimentisphaerales bacterium
CTCTGCATAAGCTGCATGCGCTGCGTGCAGGAGTGCAAGAAGAACATCCTCTTTCGAATGCCCAATCCCGAGTACGAGAATCTGGGCGACGATTATTGGCGGCCCGACATCATAACGCGGATATGGAAGCAGTCCGACGCCGGCCAAATCCCCGTCTCGGGCGCCGGCTATCGCGGCCTCTTCGCCGACGTCGGCTTCGATTCGATGTGGACGGATATGTCCGAGATTGTCAGGCCCACCAGAGACGGCATACACGGAAGAGAGTATATCTCCACCGCCATCGAGATGGGCAGGCGCCCTGAGCACCTGGAGTTCGATGAGCAGGGCGATCTGCTCACCGCCGCTTACCCGCACGCCGAAATTCCCATCCCGATCGTCTTCGACCTTCCCGACAACAAGTTCCTCACCGCTTCTGTAAAGGAGGCGATAGCCGCCGCCGCGGTCAAAGTGAACACATTTGCCGTTGCCTCGCCCGAAGACGCCAAAGGCCCGCTCGAAAAGCACAAGGAGCATCTGATTGTGCGATTCGAACCCGCCCGCGACGACGTCAACGACCTTCACGGCGCCACGATAGTCGAAATAGCCTGGTCGGCGAATGTGCCCGGCCTGATTGAACGGATTACCGCCGCAAATCCCGGCGTGATCGTCTCGGTGCGCTTGCCGATGGATGAAAACGCCTGCGAACGCGCTATCGCACTCGCCGCCGAGGGACCCGGAATCATACACCTCCAGGCGAATCACAACGGCAGGGGATTTGGCAAACGAAGCAACGGCTTCATAATAGACCTTCTCAAAGAAATCCACGCTGCCCTTCTCGATAATTCCCTGCGAGACCGTGTCGCAATCCTTCTGAGCGGCGGAATCGCTTTGGCCGAGCACGTCGCAAAGACCGTAGCCTGCGGCGCCGACGGCGTCGCGATAGACAGGGCGATGCTTGTCGCCCTCGGATGCAGACTCTGCAAGGACTGCGCCGATAGAGAAAGCTGTCCTGCCGCGATTGATACCACCCCCGCCGGCTGGGGCGCACAGCGAATAATTAACCTCATCGGCTCGTGGCATTCACAGCTCATCGAGGTAATGGGCGCGATGGGCCTGCGAGAGGTCCGAAGGCTCCGAGGCGAGCTCGGAAGAGTCATGTTCTTCGAGGACCTTGAGCGTGACAACCTCGGCCCGTTCTTCGGCAGCAGGATTCGTAATCTCAAAGAGTCGCTCGAAGCCGCCGCCTCTGAAAAACCGACCGATATGGCCGATGAAGCCAGAATTCAGGCGGACTACCCGCCCGTTGACAAGAAGCTCGTTTCCCCGTGCCCGTCGAGATTCAGGAATTCGCTGGCAACCTACAGGGTGGTGCGAACGTCGGCCTGCATAGCCTGCGGCAAGTGTGCGGAGGTGTGCAAATACGGAGTCCACGTAAAGGCGGGCAAGCGCATGCTCGCCCCCAAGTCTCATCTCTGTCGCGGCTCCGAGGTCTGCCGCCTCGCCGGCTCTTTCTGCGTCAATAGCTGCCCGGCCAATGCGCTTCGCGTCGGGCCGGACCCAATGTGGCGGGCGTTTGGCGACCCGCGCTGGACAGCCGACCTGCTCGTGAGCACCTGGGAGCAGGCCGCGACCGGAATGCCGCCCGACAACAACATGGAATACAAATGCGGCGCCTCAGGCGGCGGATTCGACAGGATAGACCTCGTCTTTCCCGAAAAGTCGCCGGATAATTCGTTCAAGCCCGAAGATGTCTGTCTCGGCATCAGCTTGAACAAACGCCGGGACGGACGCCCGGAGGTTCCCATAGGCATCCCCGTCTATGGCGGCGGTATGAGCTTCGGCTCGATAAGCCTCGCAACAATGCTCTCAAGGGCCAGGGCCTACAAGACCTTCAGCTCCTTTACCTGTTCGGGCGAAGGAGGATTCCCCAAAGAGCTGGCCGAATATGCCGACAACGTCATTACCCAGGTCGCCACGGGCCTTTTTGGCGTGCGCGAAGAGACTATCGGGCGCGTCAGGATTGTCGAATTCAAGTACGCCCAGGGCGCAAAGCCCGGCCTCGGAGGCCACTTGCTGGCTGATAAGAATACCCCGGCTGTGGCTAAGATGAGAGAAGCAGTCCAGGGAACCGCACTGTTCTCGCCCTTTCCCTTCCATTCCGTTTATTCCGTCGAGGACCACAAAAAACACGTGGACTGGATAAAGCAGATTAATCCAAAGGCGCTTGTATCAGTGAAGGTCTCCGGCGCAAGCGATGTCGATATGGTCGCCGTCGGCAGCTACTACGCCGGCGCCCATATCGTTCACCTTGACGGCAGCTATGGCGGAACCGGCGCCGCACCGGACATAGCAAAGAAAAATATCGCAATGCCGATAGAGTACGCCGTCGGCAAGGTGCACTCCTTCCTCAAAGAAGAGGGTGTCCGCGACAAGATTACCCTGATTGCCTCCGGCGGCATACGAACCGCCTGGGACATCGCCAAGGCAATAGCGCTTGGAGCGGACGGAGTCGTGGTCGGAACCGCAGAGCTGGTCGCCCTTGAGTGCATAAGGTGCGGAGCCTGTGAAAGCGGAAGAGGATGCCCCAGGGGAATAGCCACGACCGACCCCGAGCTTTCGCAAATGATCGACCTGAAATGGTCAACCCAGAGGCTTGTCAATCTCTTCCACTCGTGGTCGAAGCAGCTTCAATATATCTGCTGGCGATTCGGATTCAGGAGCATAAATGAACTCGTGGGCCGGTCCGACCTCCTCGCCCACCGCGACTATGACAACAAACCTAAGAAGGCAAAGAAATAATTATACCCAGTTTCATAAATGGGACGACCATAAATGAGCACATTCGCAAAAAACATCCTTTCTTCAAGAAAGAAGATCATACAACGTCTCGCCCCTGAACACTTTGCCAGGCAGGATACGGTGCAGGAGGGCGGCTGCGGCGTAGTCGGCTTTGCCTCGACGGTCCCCGTCGGAGGCCGCCACATCTTCGAACCGTCCATCCAGATGCGAAACCGCGGCAACGGCAAAGGCGGCGGAATCGCCGCGGCAGGCCTTGTTCCGAGCCGGCTCGGTGTCGATGCCGATACACTCCGCAATGACTATATCGTCCAGATCGCCCTGCTCGACCCCGGCGCCGCCGGTGAAGTCGAGCGGTTTGTTGTTGAGAACCTTCGCGTGGACCACGCCGAGAAGCTTCCCCACGTTGACGACCACCGCGACGTCGGCCTCGACGTTCGCCCGCCCGATATCGTTAGATACTTCGTTCGCGCAAAAGACGACAAGATAAACCGCTTCGCCGAGGAGAATGAGCTTGCCAACCAGCCCGCCAGGGCGGTCGAGGACGAATTCATATACCAGAATAGCTACAATTTCAACGTGAAGTTCTACGCCGCCCTCGGCGACAAACGGGCCTTTGTGCTCAGCCACGCCCGCAACCTGCTGATCTTCAAGGTCGTCGGCTATGCCGAGCAGGTCGTGCAGTACTACGGACTGGAAGATTTCAAGGCAAACCTCTGGATTGCCCATCAGCGATACCCCACCAAGGGGAGGGTCTGGCATCCCGGAGGGGCGCATCCTTTCATTGGTATGAACGAGGCCCTCGTGCACAACGGCGACTTCGCCAACTATTACAGCATCGTTTCGTATCTTCGCCAGCACAACGTTGTGCCCCTCTTTCTGACGGACACCGAGGTCTCGGTGTTGCTCTTCGACCTCTGGCATCGCGTCCGCCGTTACCCCATTGAATATGTAATCGAAGCCCTTGCCCCCACAACCGAGCTCGACTTCACTAATCTGCCCCAGGAGAAGAAAAAAATCTACCGCGCCATCCAGTCCATGCACGTTCACGCCTCGCCCGACGGCCCGTGGTTCTTCATAATTGCCCGAAGCAATCCCGATAGCGATCAGCTCCAGTTGCTCGGAATCACTGATACCTCGATGTTAAGGCCCCAGGTCTTTGCCCTGCAGCAAGGCGAGGTAAGCATCGGTCTGATTTGTTCCGAGAAGCAAGCCATCGACGCCACCCTTCATTCTCTCAGCCGGGAGGATTCCCGTTTCCGGCCTATCGCCGACCGCTACTGGAACGCACGCGGCGGCAGCCACACCGACGGCGGAGCATTCTCATTCACCATAGAAAATGCGAGCGGCGATAACGCGGGGCTCTCCTGCGCCGACAAGTTCGGCAAGCCGATAACCTGTCCCCCCGGGGATTGGGCTGTTGACCTCAGGTTGGCGCCTAAGATCGACAACATTCCCGCCGAGCTCGCCGGGATAATCGAGGCTTCCGCGAAGAACAACAACGCAGAGGCCCTTTATGCCAAGGTCTCTGCCGAGATGCCCGCCCTTGATTTTGATACAGTGCGATGGCTCGTCTCTCAGATAGAGAGCCTTGCATCCAAAAGCCAATCCAATTTCTATTGGGCTTTGGAATCCCTTTCGCTTATCAACAATCGCCGTTACAACTTCGGCAGCAAGAAACGCTCGGTCGTGCTCCAAATCATTCGCCGCGCAATCGACTCAATCCTCGAATCGACTCCTGCGATAACCGACGAGTCTTCTGCTCATGCCCTCCGCATCGACTGGGATACGCGAGAGAGTATTCGCCCTCCCAGACCAGGCGAGACGACGCTCGTTGTGAACTCTCACGACTTTCCGCCGGAGGGCGAAGCCTGCGATGCAAGGCTGCTGGTGCGGGCGTATCAGCTCGGGTGGAAGCGTTTTATTCTCTACGGCCTTGTGGGCCAGCGCTTTACCGGCTGCGGATTTGGCCCCGATACTGCCGGTGTCCGCATAGATGTTTTCGGCTCCTCAGGCGACTACACCGCCTCCGGAATCGACGGAATGGAGATATACATCCACGATAACGCCCAGGATCAGCTCGCCCAGATTATGAAGGCCGGCCGACTGGTGGTCTATGGCGACGTCGGCCAGGCATTTATGTACGGCGCAAAGGGCGGCGAGGTCTATGTCCTCGGCAATGCCGCAGGACGACCCCTCATCAACGCGGTGGGCCGGCCCCGCGTCGTCATCAACGGAACCTGTCTCGACTTCCTCGCTGAATCCTTCATGGCTGGCGACCCGCTCAAGGGAGGCGGATTCGTTGTCGTCAACGGCATAGAGTTCGACAACAAAGGCCGGGTAGTCCCACAGCAGTCGCCCTATCCGGGCTCCAATCTCTTCTCGCTCGCTTCGGGCGGGGCCGTCTATGTCCGCGACCCCCACTATAAGCTCGTCCCGGAGCAGCTCAACGGCGGGCAATTCGCACCGCTTACGGAAAAGGACTGGCGCCTGATCAGGCCCTATCTCGAAATCAACCAGCGCCTCTTCGGCATCTCTATCGACCGCGACCTCCTCGCGGTTGACGGCGTTAGGCGAGCACCGGAAACCGTCTATCGCAAGGTCGCCCCCATAAGGTCCGCCGTCCTCGCCGCGGAAGAAGCAGTCCCCGAATAAGCCGCGGGCCTTGCTTGAACCATGATAACCAACTGCACATTTGCGGATAGTTCGGCCCGATAAAAAGGCGAATTAGCTGCCGTATGCCTTCTCCACGTTTCTTTTGTCCTTGGGCGCTTGACATCATTGACCGAATATTGTATGATCTATTCCGTAAATGCTCCTTATATTAACAGGGTAGAATATGCAATTGAAATTACGGTTCCTCGGCGCCGCTCAGAATGTCACCGGGTCGCGTCACATGCTCGAAGCCAACGGCGCCAGGGTCCTGATCGACTGCGGACTCTACCAGGAGCGCGATTTTAAGGCCAGAAACTGGGAGCCCTTCGTCGTCGCCCCGAATAAAATCGACGCGGTACTGCTCACCCACGCCCACCTCGACCATTGCGGCCTCCTGCCTAAACTCGTCAGAGACGGATTCAAAGGAAAAATCCACTGCACCCCCGCAACCGCTGAAATTGCCCGGATAATTCTGCTCGATTCGGCAAGCCTCCAGGAAGAAGACGCCAGGTACAAACGCAAAAGACACGAGAAGGAAGGCCGAAAAGGCCCGTATCCCTACGACCCGCTATACACCGTCGGCGATGCCGAGAGTACCTTCCCGCACTTTGCACCGGTCAAATATAACAAAACCATCCAGGCCGCCCCGGGTATAGAAGCGACTTTTTGCGATGCAGGTCACGTCCTCGGATCGTCCGTCATAAGAATCAAGGCGAAAACCGACGGAAAAGAAACGACCGTCCTCTTCTCAGGTGACATCGGCAGGCTCGATAGACCAATCCTACAGGACCCCGTTCATCCTCGCCACGCCGATTATGTCCTCGTGGAATCGACATACGGAGACAGGGTCCACCAGGGACGACACGACACAAAAAAGGCCGTTGCCGACGTGATTAACGCGGCTGTCAAAGCGGGCGGAAATATCATTGTCCCGAGCTTCGCCCTCGAACGTTCGCAGGACCTGCTCTATTACATAAACGAGCTCCTCCTCGAAAACGCCATACCGCATCTTACCGTATTCCTCGACAGCCCAATGGCCGCGGCAATCACTAAGGTCTTCAAGCACCACCCCGAGCTTTACGACGAGCAAATGACCGAGTTTATGAAGAACCACGAGTCGCCCTTCGATTTCCCGGGACTGAAGATCACTCAGTCAACGAAAGAATCAAAGGCCATCAACCAGAAAAAAGGAACGTTCATGGTGATTGCCGGCTCCGGAATGTGCACCGGGGGCCGAATAAAGCACCACCTTGCAAACAACATCGGAAATCCGAAGAGCACCATCATGTTCGTCGGATACCAGGCCCTCGGCACCCTCGGCAGGAGAATCGTTAACGGCGAAAAGGAAGTCAGAATACTCGGGCAGGAGTACCCCGTAAGAGCCAATATCGTCCAGATCGGCGGCTTCTCCGCACACGCCGACAAAGAGGAGCTGCTCGCATGGCTCAAAGACCTGAAGAAGCCCCCAAGAAAGCTCTTCATAGTCCACGGTGAAGAAGATAGCGCAAAGCACTTCGCGGTTTACGTCAGAGAGCAAACAGGCTGGAGCGTGGAAGTCCCCGCATACCGCGATGAATTCATCCTCGACTGACGACATCCCTTACTGTCTCTCGGCTTCGCCCCTTCTCATCACTCTCCGCCAACACTTCTGCCGCCGTCAATAAACGTCCGTCTCGCTCGGCGGGCTCTCCTTCTCTTTTTCCTTCTTTGTTTTCTTCCGGCCCCACACCAGGCTAAGCAATATCCCAAGCTCGAACAGAGAGTATAGCGGTATCGCAAGTGCAATCTGAGAGATTACGTCCGGAGGCGTCACCACTGCTGCCACCACGAACGTGCCTAACAGCACGTACTTCCTCGCCCGGCGAAGAGCACCGAGTGAAATCAAGCCCGTTTTATTCAAAATGACGATCGCTATTGGTGTTTGAAAAGCCAGGCCAAACACCAGCATCAGTGTCGTTACAAACGATACGTACAGCCCAAGCGTCCAGGCCGGCTCTACGTTGATGAATCTCCCGAACTTAAGAAAGAACGCTAACGTGATAGGCGCAATAACGAACAAAAAGAACATCGCCCCTGTCACAAACAGAAGCACCGAGAAAGGCACCGTCGTGCGGACATATCGCCTCTCGTGCTCATACAGCCCCGCCGCCACAAACATCCACAACTGGTAGAAAACCCAGGGCGATGACAGTATCAGACCCGCAATCATTGATATCTTCATATACGCCGTGAAGGCGTCCGCCGGGGCAAGAACTTTCAGGTCATCAAGGTCATACTTTACCTTTAGATTGGTGTATGGCATCTCGATAAAGCGAATAAGATAAGGCCCGAAGATAAGGCAAACGACTGAACCGAGCACAAGGCCGATTATGGCAAGCATTAGCCGCGCGCGCAGCTCCTCCAGATGGTCGCCCAGACTCATCGTAGTATCGCAGGGATCGCGCAGCTTCTTTTTGGTCCTGGCCATTTCGACTTGGAGATGCCTCTATCGCGCGGCGCCGGGCTTCGACGGCCTACTTCATTCGCTCAATATCGTCAAGCCCTGCTGCGTCCTTCGCTTCCTTCACTGCGTCGTTCTTGATTTCCTTCACATCTTTCGCCAGGTCATCGGTGCTCTCTTTGGCTTCGTTGATGCCTTTCTTGAACTCCGTCAGGCTCCTGCCCACGCTCCGCGCGATTTCGGGCAGTCGTCTGCCGAATATCAGCAAAGCTACGACCAGGATAACCAGCCATTCCCACTGACCGGGCATCCAGGCCAGGATATGTTGCATCTGTTCTGTCATTGCAATCTCCTTTTTTCAGCGCCGAGGTCCCTCCGCCGAGTATCGACGGGACCTTAAAAACGCCACCCGCCGAGCACCGGCGCTCGACACCCATAACGGGCTTTTGAACGCCCGTCAGCTCACTTTTTTTGTTTTCGTGTACGCTCCACCGAATATCGGCAGGACCATAATAGCGCCACCCGCCTATATCCGAATAGCTCGACACACATTAAGGGATATACTGCCAAATCCCAATAATTTCAACTAATTTCTTTCACGGAGCGCAACCTAAGCCGCGCCCCTAAAGCTCCGCCATTATAACCACGCGCCGACGCCCTGTCAACGTCCAAAACAATTTTAATCGCCCCCCGTTTAGCCGTCGCCGCCACGGCGACGC
>JAFGTU010000140.1 GCA_016933985.1 Sedimentisphaerales bacterium
AATCATACCCCGCAGCCCGCACCACCCCCACCGTCACAGCCGGAAAGCTATACGTCTTTAGCGGGACGGGCACGACCGCATGCTTCGACGCCAAGACCGGAAACGAAATCTGGACCAGGGACGTATTCAGCGAATTCGACGGCCAATTTCCGAGATGGGGAATGTCCGAGTGCCTCCTTATCGACGGCGATAAGGTCATCGCCACGCCCGGCGGTAAAAAAGCAAGCGTCGTCGCACTCGACAGAAACACGGGCGACGTCGTCTGGGCGTGCAAAGACCTAACCGAACCTTCGGCCTACGGCAATCCCATAGTCGTCGAGCACGAAGGCAATCGGCTCATTGTGCAGATGCTCTGCGATTGCGTCGCCGCCATTGACACTCAAACAGGCAAGCTCCTTTGGAGAGACAACTTCGACGATTACCATCTCGACCGCCAAAGACTCGTCAACGCCAACGTCCCGACGTACTTCGACGGCCGAATCCATACCACCAGCGGCTACGACAACGGAGGGGCAATGGTCCAAATCTTCGCCGACCCCACTAAGGTCGAGCGAAAATGGGTGGACCGGATCCTCGATGTGCATCATGGTGGAGTAGTCCTCGTCGATGGCTACATCTACGGCGCAAATTTCACCAGCTTCACCAGCGGCAACCAGGTCTGCCTCGAATGGGAAACCGGCAAGGTAATGTACGAGACACGCTGGCTCGGCCACAAAGGCTCGACAATCTACGCCGATGGAATGCTCTACTGCTACGACGAGCATACCGGCGCAGTCGGCATCGCCGAAGCCACACCAAAAGGCTTCAACGCCGTCAGCTCATTCAAGATCACCGTCGGTGAAGGAAAATTCTGGGCACACCCTTCAATCTCAAACGCCCGCCTATACATCCGACACGGAGAATTTCTGATGGCCTACGACATCGCCGCAAACACCCAATAGCATACTTTCCTGTTGTATTCTCACCCTCCGTGCAGTAGACTGCCGGACATTGCCATTCGATATGAAAGGAGTCTGCGATGCTTAGTATTGGAATGATTGGGGCGGGATTTGTTGCGGGGTTTCACGCCAAGTCGCTGCGTTCTGTTCGCAACGTGAAACTGACCGGCGTCTGCGCGCCGAAAGGCGCTAAAGAGCTTGCCCGGGCCGCCCGCAAGGATGGCCTGGGCGGCGCTAAAGTCTATAAGACAATCGAAGAGCTTTGCAAGGCTGTCGATGTTGTCGGCATTTTCGCGCCGAATTTCGCCCGCCTCGATATTATGCGTGATATTGCCAGAGCCTGCGAGAACGGCGCCGAGCTCAAGGGAATCATCTGCGAAAAACCGTTGGCGAGAAATCTTCAGGAGGCCGATGTTCTCGCCCGGATGGCCAAGGCGCTTCACGTGCCGACCGCGTATTTTGAGAACCAGATTCACATGCCCAGCATCGTCGAGGCCCGGCAGCAACTCGCGGCGGTCGAGCAGACTATGGGCGCAGCGCATCTTGCCCGCAGCGCCGAGGAGCACGGCGGCCCCCACGAGCCGTGGTTCTGGGACCCGACGCAACAGGGAGGCGGCGTCTGCTGCGATATGGGCTGCCACAGTATCGCCGTTGCGATGTACATACTCACGCCGAGCGGCAGGCCCCCGGATTATCTTGAGCCGATTTCAGTCACCGCGGAGATGGCGCTGCTGAAGTGGGGCAAGGAGCCGTGGCTCGGACGGCTCAAAGAAAGAGGCGTGGACTATTCGGCTACGCCCGCCGAGGACTATTCGCTGGTGACTATCGAATTCAGGGACCCTGAAACCGGCGTTGTGAGTGTCGCGCAGGCGACGAACTCGTGGATGTACGATGCCCCGGGGCTTCGGCTGCTGATGG
Source organism: Sedimentisphaerales bacterium (assembly GCA_016933985.1). Taxonomy (GTDB): domain Bacteria; phylum Planctomycetota; class Phycisphaerae; order Sedimentisphaerales; family Anaerobacaceae; genus JAFGCD01. The sequence goes on from JAFGTU010000140.1 coordinate 1,857, forward strand.
AGGCCTTCGGGCCGGGATATTCTTATGAGGTCAACTCGCTCAGGTCACCCGGCGGCATGTTTATCAGCGATGCAGCCGCGGCGGCAGTCGGCGACAGCGAGCTTGCCCTGGAGAAATCGCAGGCCAGCCGCGGCGCCCTCATTCTGCAGCACAACGAGCCGAGCCTGTACGGGTATATCGACGAGTGGCGGGATGCCATCGCGGCGTTTGAAAACGGCAAAGACGCCCTGCTCAACTTCGAATACGGGCGAACGGTTACCATGCTGATTATGGCGGCGTATATGGCCCACGAAAAGAAACACAAAATCGACCTGACCGACCCGAAAACACTCCAGGAACTGGACCGCTACGTGCCACTGATCCAGCAGGGCAAAGGAGGCAAAGTCCTGCTCGGAGCGAGGTGAAAATATTCGAAGAATGGCAAATCAAAAGGTCAAAGGCAAAAATATAGACCAGAAGCCAAAACGAGGGGAGGGTGATTACGCTTCGCTCATGACGGCCTATCGCCCGGAGTATTACTGTCCCGGGGATGGGTCTGATGCCGTCCAGTTGTTCGGGTCGTTGCCGTAAAGGCTTGGCACAACTCGTGTTAAGGATTTCCCGTCGGCGTCGGCGGCCGTCGGCCACAGGTCAACTCCGCCCGCCGCCTCGCTGTCGTGCGAGCCGTCACTGTAGCTTACGCGGTCGATCCGAATATAGTGCTGCCGGCCGTACTTGTCCTTATCCCCCGGCATGCTCAACTCAACCTGCTCGCCCCCATCGTCAAGGGCCCCCTCGTAAGGTCCGAAAATCTTGACCGCCGGAACCCCAGGATAACGCCACGTGAATGCCGCAACGTCCCTGACCACCACGATACAATCCCCCGCCGCTATCGTAACATCATCCGGCACATCCGGGAACATAAAATCTATCCCCTCCGAAAACTTCCACGGCAGCAGCTTGTCCTCACGCCAAAGCCGAACAGGCCCATCCGTGATGTTCTTCAGCTCGATATACTCATATCGGTCGTTGCCGTAAGACCCCCCGTGCGGCCAATCCGGATTGTACATTATCTCGTTTATCACAATAGGCCCGACCGCCGGATAGCTGTTCCTATCACGCGCCGTATTGTGCTCCATTGAAACGAAGTTGTACGTCCCCGTGCTCCGCTTAAAATACCTGCCGAAAGATACGCCCGTATAAGATGCGCCGAATTCTTCGACGGCACGATAGCCGGTCAGTACATCCTCCTCTGCAGAGCTGAGATAAGCCCCCTCGCCGTTCTCGCTGAACCCGAAGCCCTTGAGCTTTCCATGATCGGCGGCGGCGTCCCCGAAATTCAGGCTCTCATACAATACGAGATAGTCGAATGCCTCGATCTTCGTTCCGTCGGCGAACCGGTACTTCTTCAAATTGCTATCGCTGTCGCTCAGATACCACCCGCCGACATCGATCTGGGAATCTGTCGTGTTGTAAAGCTCGATCCAGTCGGAGTCCTCGTCGTGCGAGTGCGTCAGTATCTCGTTAATAACCACCGCCCCCGGATTCGGGACAATCCCGCTGTCGTCCCACCCCGGCGACCCGCCAGAATAAGCGCTGGCACGCCAGGAATCCTCCTCGCCCCAGCGCTCCTGCGGATCGCTCGATACGCCAAACTCCTGTCTGCTCAGCGCCCGGCTATAGATCCGAACATCGTCGATGTATCCGCTGAAATAAGCATCAGATGTGTAGTCACAGCCGATATAAAGGACGCTACTCACTCCCGTCAAGCCGGCCGAGGACACCGAAGCCTTTGCACTGCCGTCAACGTAGAGCTTTATAGTCGAGCCGTCA
>JAFGTU010000141.1 GCA_016933985.1 Sedimentisphaerales bacterium
CGAATTTACTGTCGGCAAAGGCCGGGGGCACGGTCGGCGGGGCCTCGGCCAGGACGTTCAGCTCGATATACTCCGTTGTCCTCTCGTCCATGTCCCGCTTGTAGGCGCCTGTCCAGCGGAAGGTCTTGCTGTTGGGCCTGATTTCCAGGCCGGCCAGGTCAACGTCTCTGCCTGCGAAGACTTCATGCAGATCAAAAGGGCAATCTGCCCCAACCACTCCCACGAACCTGACAGGCGAAAAGAAGCTCGCCGCCATGGCAAAATACACCGACGACCCGCCCAGACAATCCTCACTAACGCCGAAAGGCGTCCTGACAGTATCAATCCCTATCGAACCGGTTACTAATAACGACGCGCTCATTTTGTATTCCTATCACGAACCGCGAAGGAATCTTCGCATGTTGGTGAATCAGTGCAAGATTGGGAAAGGGTTTATCGCTTTTTGGGCGCCAGCATCACCTTGTAAACAGGCGGCACTTTCGAAGATGCCGGCCTATGCTGTACACCGCCATCAGGGCGCTCGGGTCGCTTCCCAGCGTTGCCCTATCCTCCCTAACGGCGGCGGCATTATACCCGTTCATGCTGTTGCCTTGAAGCGTTAAATCCAAGAGGATTACAGGTATTACTTCCCATCTGCGCGAAACTTCTCCAGTGCATTGCCTATTCTTCTCAGGGTTTCCTCCTTGCCGAGCATTTGGACTGAGTCGAAGATCGGGGGGCTTATCGTGTTGCCGCAGATTGCCACTCTTAGGGGCTGAGCGACCTTGCCGAGGCCGAGCTGCTTTTCTTCCGCCAAGGTGCGGAGCATGGTTTCGATTTTCTCTTCGGAGAATTGGTCCATTGCGGCGAGCTTGTCGCGGACTATTGCGAGGATTGCCAGGCCGTCGCCCTTGAGCAGGACCTTATTGACTGCTTTGGCGTCGTACTCCACAGTGTCGGTGAAGAGGAATCTGCTCTTTCTTTCAATGTCGGCCAGCGTTCGGGCGCCTTCGCAGATCTTGATCAGCCTGGCGAGAAGCTCGTCGTCGCCTTTGAGGATCGGGGAGTCTATGACCTTCAGATAGTCTCTCAAATGCTCGCGAAGCTTCTCGGGCGGGGTCATTTTGATATGTTCGGTGTTGAAGGCGATGAGCTTTTTTCGGTCGAAAAGGCTATTGCTCTTGGTAAGGCGGGCCAGGTCGAAGGCGTCGATCAATTCGGGCAGGGGCATAATCTCCCGGTCGTCGCCGGGGTTCCAGCCCAGAAGCGCGAGGAAGTTGACCATCGTTTCAGGCAGGTAGCCGCTCTTGAAGAAATCGACGATATTGATTTCAGGCAGCGAGACGCCGAGATACTGGGCCATCGCATCGATGCTGGGCATATCCGGCGCGGTCGTGCCGGCGATAAAGGAATCGAGCTGCTGGCGGGTTAGGCCGGCGACTTGTGCGAGCTTGTCAAGGTGGATATCTGGCATTTGCGTTATTGCCTCGCGAAGGACCTTGGGCCGCTCGCGCTTGGAGAGCTTGCCGCCGGTGTCGCTTACGGTAACGGACATGTGGGCATACGTGGGCAGCTCGGTATCGGGAAAGAGCGCCCGCCAGAGAGCTTGCTGACCCGGCGTGTTCATAAGGTGCTCCTGGCCTCGTATCACATGCGTTACCTTCATCAAGCGGTCATCGACGACACAGGCGAAATTGTACGTCGGAAAGCCGTCGCTCTTTTGAATGATAAAGTCGCTTATCTCGCGGGGGGCGAAGGTGATTGCGCCCCGGACGACGTCCTGGACGACAAGCGGCTCATCCTGCGGGACGGCGAAGCGGACCGTAACTGGCCGGCCTTCGGCGCGGGCCTTCTCGGCATCCTCGGCGGTGGGAAACTTATCGGGACGCCGGTATGCGAATCCGCCTGTCTGGGCCTGCGCCTCCTCCCGGAGTGCATCCAGGTCCTCGGTTGAATCGAAGCAGTAGTATGCCTTTTTCTCTTCGAGCAGTTGTCTTATGTGCTTGTCGTAGATATCCCTGCGCTCGGACTGTAGGTACGGGCCGTTCGGGCCGCCGGCTTCGGGGCCTTCGTCCCAGCCGATACCGAGCCAGTTGAGGTCGTCCATTACCTGTTTTGCGGCAGTGGGGGTGTTGCGTTTCTGGTCGGTATCCTCGATTCGCAGTATGAAAGTGCCTCCTGTCCGCCGTGCCCAGAGCCAGTTAAAAAGTGCAGTTCTGGCGCCCCCAACGTGCAGATACCCCGTCGGAGAAGGTGCAAAACGCGTTACTACTTTGTCAGACATAGTTTACGGACGCCCAAAGGCTTAGTATCTCGGAAAAAGGGCAGCTTAAACGACACCGGCCGGATTGTCAACAAGCAGATCTCGGCGAAAACGTATCGCCGCGAGTTACAAATTCCCCCGTTGATTTTTATCGCGATGCGGTCTATGATAAACAGCAGGCATTTCTGCAGAAAGGCAGAAGACAAATATTATGGTGGACATCTCACAACAGGTCGCTTATTGGCAGGCCGGGGCTGCGGAAGACTGGGAAGCGGCTCGGCAATTAGTCGATAACGGCAAGACAAGACACGGACTTTTCTTTGCGCATCTCGCCTTGGAGAAACTTCTCAAGCGCACATCTGCAAGTATACGGCGAAACTTCCGCCCAAATTACATAACCTGGTTCGTCTTGCCGAGATGGCGGAGCTTGAGTTGGCCGCAGAGCATTTGGACGTTTTAGCCGAGATGAACGAATTCAATCTCGAGGGCAGATACCCAATTACATACGTCGCGCCTCCCACACAAGAAGAAGCCCTGAATTATATGAAGAAAGCGAGAATGATGTTCGAATGGTTGACCCGTCAATTATAGCCACAGTGAAGGAATACCTGCAGAGACTCTCGCACAGTGGTCTGTCTGTTGCGTTCGGAGTGATATTCGGCTCGCAGGTTTCGGGGCGGGCGAACGCCTTGAGCGATATTGATTTGATCGTGGTCTCGCCCCAGTTCGACGGCAAGATTAGCCGGGACGCCATCAACATGCTTTGGCGAGTCGCCGCAAAGACCGACAGCAGAATCGAACCCATCCCCTGCGGTCAGAAGCAGTGGCAGGACAATCCAGCCGACGCCATAATCGAAATCGCCAGAAATGAAGGTGCGACCATTGAATCCTAACACTAAGTCGCGCGTCTCATGCGCATTGCGGATGTTCGGCAATCGCCCGGCCCTGCCGTGAAGTAGACCGCCCTCGTGTATCGAGTGGACGTTCGCTCAAAAAGGAGAAAGGAATGAATTACACAATCTATGGTCCGTTCACTATTCAAAAACAACCCAACGGATTGATCGCTCGAGGCCACTCGGCAAGAAGTACATTCTGGTCGGGGGTGGAGGAAGAAGTGGAATCTCTGCCATCAGCGTGCGGCTGCTATGTCTTTGCCATTCGCGCAGCAAGAGGGGTCAAACCTTGGTACGTTGGCAAAGCGGTGAAGCAATCGTTCGAAAAAGAATGCCTGAATCTGCACCAACTAACTACATATAACGAAGTCATCGCCAAAAGAAAAGGGACGCCTCTATTGTTTCTGATTGCCAAGAAGACCAAAAAGGGAAAATTCTCAAAACCAGGACGTGCTCATCAGAAAAACATAGACTTCCTCGAAACGGTTTTAATTGGTGCAGCCCTTGACAAGAATCCCAAGCTGATGAACATACAGAAGACCAAGTTTCTCAAGAGGATGTGCGTCCCCGGCTTCATGAACACACCAAGACGCAGAGCCACAAAAGCTGAATCCGAATTCCGCAAGGTAATCAGGACATGAATCCGACTTCATTAAGGGCCCCCGAGGAACATCCCACGATCAAATGACCAAATCTCAGGATTGTGGCCGCAACAGAAATTAGACCACTCAAGGTCGTTTCGATAGCCACATCGTGGAATTCAAAACGAGAACAAGGACTCGATTTCCGGCTCCGGGGGAATGGCAAAATGACGAGTGGAGAGTGACGAGTTACGGCGGGCATTTTGCGCATACTGACCGAAACAGCATTGTGCTTAGGTATCTGTCGCCCCGGTCGGCGATTATCGTTACGATGGTTCCGGTCTTCATCGTCGCGGCGGTCCGCAAAGCCCCCGCCACCGCTGCTCCGCTCGATATGCCCGCGAAGATGCCTTCCTCAAGGGCGAGCCGACGCGTTATGTCGAATGCCTCCTCATCATGCATAGGAAGGACCTCGTCCAGTTCGGATTTGTTGTAGATCTCCGGGACGATGGCCTCGGTCATGTTCTTGAGGCCCTGGATTGTGTGGCAGGGGACAGGCTCCACGCCGACGATCTTGATGTCCTTGGATTTCTCCCTGAGATAGCGTGAGATGCCCATGAGCGTTCCTGTAGTTCCCATGCCTGTAACGAAGGCGTTGATTTGGCCGCCGGTCTGCTCGTAGATCTCCGGGCCGGTCGTCTCGTAATGGGCCAGGGGATTGTTGGGATTCGTGAACTGGTTGGGCATAAAGTACTTGTCCGGGTCCTCCTCCAAGAGCTTGTGAGCCCTCCTAATCGCGCCGTCGGTTCCCTCCTTTGCCGGCGTCAGGACGACCTCGGCACCGAAGGCCTCGAGGACGTGCCGCCGTTCCGTGCTTACGCACTCCGGCAGCGTGAGCTTCACCCGGTAGCCCTTCGACGCCCCTATCATCGCCAGAGCGATGCCTGTATTGCCCGATGTGGGCTCCAGGATGGTTTTATCCGGCGTAAGCTCGCCCGATTCCTCCGCCTTTTCGATCATGTAGAGTGCGGGGCGGTCCTTGACCGAGCCGCCGGGATTGTTGCCTTCAAGCTTAGCCAGGATTTTGACCTTGGAGTTTGCATTGAGGCGCTTGAGCTCCACCAGGGGAGTATTGCCGATTGAAGAGACTACGCTCATCGAGCTGGTCCTTAAAAAATGCCTAATGTGAAATCTTTATTATATGTGCTATGCGCTACTATTACTCTGTAACAATCGAATCTATGAGTTGTCATTCCGCACTTGATGCGGAATCCATCTCTTTAGAATCTGGATTCCCGCTTTCGCGGGAATGACAAGCCACAAATGCAAATGTTATGCGCTACTACAGGCTTGCTCCACTTCTTCGATTGTTCTTGGTATTGGCTTGCCTAATACTGTGCGGCCTGATTGGGTTACGAGAATATCGTCTTCGATCCTGATGCCGCCGAAGTCTTTGTACTTCTCCACTGCATTGTAGTCGATGAATTGGCCGCACTTATTCTCGGCTTTCCACCTGTCGACTAATTCGGGAATAAAGTATATCCCCGGCTCGACGGTGATTACGTAGCCGGGCTCGAGCGTTTTGCCAAGTCTGAGCGAGCGCCAGCCGAATTCGGGATTGCGTTTTACGGAATCGGTATAGCCGACGTAGTCCTCGCCGAGTCCCTCCATATCGTGCACGTCGAGGCCCATCATGTGTCCGAGGCCGCACTGGAAAAAGAGCGTGTGAACGCCCGCATCGACGGCCTGGTCGATATCGCCCTTGATTAAGCCGAGGTCCTTTAAGCCTGATACGAGAATCCTCGCGGCGAGGCGATGGATATCTCTGAACTCGACGTTCGGAGCGACTGCTTCGATTGCTTTTTGCTGGGCGTCGAAAACGATAGAGTAGATTTCTTTTTGCCGTTGCGAGAATTCTCCGCTTATCGGTATTGTCCTGGTAATATCGGAGGCATAGCCCAGAGCCGTCTCTGCGCCGGAGTCGTTGACGGCGATATCGCCTGCCTTCATTAGATTGCCGTGCTGGTGGTTGTGCAGGGTCTCTCCGTGAACCGAGAAGATGGTAGGGAAGGAGAGGCGCCCGCCTCGACCGAGGGCAATTCCCTCCATCGCCCCGGCCACCTGCCTCTCATAGACCCCGGGCTTTGCCAATTTCATCGCGGTCGTTTGCATTTCGTAGGCGATATCGAGGGCGAGCTCGATTTGGCGAATCTCCTCATCGCTCTTTATCGACCTCTGTGCAACGACGGCTTTTATCAGCGGCTCCGAGACAAAGTCGGCAACTTGAGCGGGCTGGATTTCGAACAGGCCGGCAATCTTGAGAACCATTTCGCCTCGGTACTGAGGCAGGATATGAATAGTCCTGCCCTTTTCAAGAGCACCCTTGAGAATGGCTCCGAGCTTATCGAATGGGGCGCTGTTCTTGACGCCGATCTCAACGCACTTCTCCTTCAACGCCGGCTGCGGACCCATCCAGATAATCTCATCGACAGTCACGTCGTCGCCGAAGAGGCATTCTGTTTGCTCGTCGATATCGATAACGCCGGCCAGGCCGGGGGAGTCGAGGCCGAAGAAATATAGAAAAGAGCTGTCCTGGCGAAACGGATACTGGTTGTCGGGATAATTCATCGGGCTTTCATCATTGCCCAAAAGCAGAATCAAACCGGATCGAACGTCCGCCTGCAGGCGTCTTCTTCTCTCGATGTATGTCTCGGCTGCGAACATTTATCAATCATCTCCTGTCGGCCGTCGCTCTTGAGTTAAGAGGCTTACCACAATCAGGCATATTACCGAAAACGTTATGGCTGGCAGGACGGCATCGAGCTTGGCGACTTCCACGGGCAACCGGCCTTTGATCACTTCCTCCCAGAGCAGTGTAGTCACAGTCCCCGCCAAAATCGACGAGATTGCCCCCTGTTTGGTCGCGCCCTTCCACAATAGCGCCGCCACAAGGCAGGGCGTGACTGCTGAGCCATAGACGGTGAAGGCGTACAGGGCCTTTTCAAAAACGGTCGTGCTCTCGGCGAACGCCAGCGAGACCAGCCAGGCGATGACTCCAAACGTGAGCACCATCAATCGGCTCATAAACACAATGCGTTTCTCGTCGGCTTTGGGGTTGATGTAGGTCTGGTAGATGTCTTTTATGAATGTCGTTGCAGGAACCAGAAGGAACGAATCGGCGGTGGAGATAATGATGCCGACGACCGTGATCATAAAGATGATGCCGAGCGCCAGAGGCATGAAATGGCGGGCGGCGTAAATCAGGACGTATCGCCCGTTCTCGGGGTTGGGAATCAGGCTGCTGGCGAACCATGCCTCCGCAATAATAAGCTCCTCAATCAGCAAGGCGACGAAGATCATTGCGATAACCGCCTTGCGGGCGCCCTTTGCATTTTTGCTTGCGAAGATCCGTTGGTACTGGTTGGCGTCGCCCATCACTAACAAAAAGACCGGCAGGCAGAAATTGATGTAGTCCGCCGGGCTGAAGACTCCGAACAGCTTCATATTGTCGGGGCGGTCGCCCATAGCCGCAAATGCCTCGGCCATCCCGCCAAGGCCGCCCGTCTTCATCAACAACACGGGAAACGCGATCAGAAGAGTCCCGGTGATTATGATGCCCGTGACAATATCCGCAAAGGCAAGGCTCAGCAGGCCTGCGAGCATTGTGTATCCCACGATGAAAATCGCGGCGATTATCGTGGCCCGGTGGGCCGTGAGCTTGGGCTCATGGATATACGTTTGGCCCTGGCCGGGCACTTCAGAGAGCCGATAGACCGCATCGTCTTTCTTGAAGCGGGCGTCGTGACCTTCGGCAGCTATTCGAGTGAACGTGCCCTTCTTTATCAAAACAGTGCTTTTGAGTTTGCGCAGTTGCATGGCGATTTCAGTGGAGTCCGAACCGGCCGTTAGCTTGTCCTCGAGCTCTTTGACCTGGCTCTTGAGGGATTGTCTTAGCTGGATGATTTCGGTTGCGGGAACGACTCTGACAATCACGGTTTCGGGTGTTTCTGAAAAGCTGCCTGTCTCCGGGTCCTTGACGTGGAGCTCGATCTTAGTCGTGCCGGTAAAATCCTCGGGCGGCTCGTACTGAAAGTATCCTTTGCGGACTTGATTCTTTGTCAGGGTGTCGTTCACATTGAGAATGACCTTGTCCTTCTTTCCTGTTATGACTTCGAGGACCATTCCGCCGGCGTTGAACTGGTAGCTGACGATTACCATATACGCGATTACCAGGGCAATGACCGCGAGCATCCGTGCCGTCGCCCCGAAGCGCCGGCCAATGATTTCAGGGACAGAGAGCGCTTCAATGCTGCGGGCGCGCGTGGCAATGAACGACAGCAGGATCATTCCGATAAAGGTCCCGACGGGAAGAAACAAGGCGGCCATCCCGACCTGGTAAGCCTTGCCCGCGTTGCCGACGATCGAGCCCGTGCCGATCCAGACCGCCAGCATGGTGCAGACCATGATCCAGGGCGAAAGGGTCCGTCCGGCGACGGTGAAGTCCTCCTGCGTTTTGACCTGGCGGGACTTGTAGATACCAATGCCGGTCAGGATTAGCATGTAGATGAATATAGGGATCAGGTAGGTCATATTCTTCTCCACATCCTATTTGAGGGTCTTACTTGACGAACTGCTCGGCGAAGTATTTCGGGTTCAGCGGCTCTCCGGTTGCTCGCTCGATCATTTCGTTCCAGGGATACTTGACGCCGGGTCCGAAGACTTTCTTACGCAGAAACCTGCCGAGCTTCTTGTCGTTGGCGTAGCTGACGAGCTTGTCGGACTGGAGCTTCAATATGTTGTGAACGTAGTAGTGGTGCAGTTGCGAGGCGAAAAGCTCGCCGAGCATGTAGTTGTGGTAGTAGCAGGGGGCCGTGGTGAAGTGAAGCTTGGACGCCCAGCCCGCATCTACAGGACCAGGGGGCCTCTCGACAGATTGGTATTTCTCGACCAGCGTCCACCACAGGTTATTCAAATCCTGGTCGGGGTCGGCGTAGAGCTGCTTCTCGAAGTTGTACATCACCGTAGCCCAGCGGACGAAGAGAATCTGCTGGAATTGCAGATACTTGAAGCTGACAGGCCCGATCTCGGCACGCTGGGCGTCGGTCAGGCCGAGCATCTGCTGCATCCATGCGGCGTTGCGGCTGAGCCGCCCGAAGAACACTGCGACTCCTTCGGTGGTGAAACTGTGGGCCGGCTCTCTGAAAAGCCAGGGTTCCTTGGGGTTGTGATATTTGCTATAGAGGGCGTGGCCAAGCTCGTGGAGAATGGTCTCGGCCCAGCGCTCCGTGTTCTGGAGGTTGCAGAGGACGCGGGTGTCGCCGTGGCGGTCGATGTCGGTCCCGAAGGCGTGCGGGTATTTGCCCTGCCGGTCGTAGAGGTCACTTCGGGCGAGGATGTCATCGACGGGCAAACCGACGCTCGCATAATACTTCTCGGCCAGCTCTTTGACATCCTTGTCTTCATAATAGGCATCCAGGTCCAGCTCGTAAACCAGCGGGGTCCTCTGGAAGAAGGGGTCGTGATAGTGCCAGGGGCGAAGCTCGGCCGGCTCGATGCTGAAGCTCTTCGCAAGGACGGTATCCAATTCGTTCTTCAACTCGGCGAAAGGCATCTCCGTAAGCTTATCGAGCTCGTTGAAAATGGCGTCGAGCTCTTCGATGGACTGCTCGGCTGTCGTTATCAGCATGGTGTGGTAGTTGTCGAAGCCGACTTTTTTGGCCGCCTCGTTGCGAAACTTGACTAACTGAATCAGGTCGGCGACGATGGCATCGCCCACCTGCTTGCTGGCTCGCCAGGCAAGCTCCCTCTTACGGACATCCTTCTCGGTGGTCATTATCGTGTAGATGTCGCTCATCGTGACTTCTTTACCGTCGATCCGGCCGCGATAGGTGTTGTACTTCTCCTGGACTTTTGTGTCCGTATCGACGATTCTCTCAAGCAGGTCCGCCGGTATCTGATTCGTCAGGTAGGCGTTGCACAATCTATCCAATTGCCGGGCCAGGGAGGGGTCTTTTACAGCCCCGGATTCTTTAACATGCTTTAGAAAAGCAAAATCATTCGCGTCGCTGTAAACTCGCCGAATCTCAAGTTGCAGCTTGCCGAATCTGTCGTAGTCCTCCGCCTTGCCTATGGTCGAGGCGTCCCAGTAAGCCAGATTCGTCTCCGTCGATAGGGGCTCCATTATGGCGACGTGGTCGGTGATGAAATTCTGCAGTTGCTTTTCTTCGGCGTTGCGCGCACAGCCGGTCACAAGCAGCACTGTGACAGATGCAATTAGCAGGTTTCTCATGGGGTAGTCTCCACAGAAGCTCGTCGGCACAAATTTTTTGTTCGTGTTCAATCGTGTCATTGGCCGCAGTATAACGCCCAGATTGAGGGCCGTCAAACGCTCTAAAGAGCGGGATTCGTGCGTCAAGACGCTCGAAAGAGTGATCCTTAGAATACCTGCTGTTCGGTTCGCGCGATGATTTCGTTTTGGAGGTCTCGGCCTATATCCACGAAGTAATCGCTGTAGCCTGCCACGCGGACGATCAGGTCGCGATGCTCTTCCGGCTTTTCCTGGGCCTTGCGCAGGGCCTGGGCGGTTATGACGTTGAACTGGATATGATGGCCATCGAGCTTGAAATACGCACGGATGAGGTGCATAAGCTTCTCGATGCTCTCGTCGTCGGCGAGGATCTGCGGATTGAGCTTCATATTCAG
>JAFGTU010000142.1 GCA_016933985.1 Sedimentisphaerales bacterium
GCCAAGGCATGCCGGCGTCCGGATTAAGGGACCACATCGCCGGCGCACCCCAGAGCGGCCCGGGCGGGTCGTTGACCGACGTCTTCCACCCGGTTTCTGGCGACTCAGGCTGTAATACTTTTACTACAAGCCAATAAATCTCACCCGCTCTCTGCTGAAAGGGATCTGGTATCTGCGTTATGTTGACCTGGTGGAACGCGTAGTGATCACCTGGTTCCATCTGGCCCTTGGCCGGGCAAGCCCAGCCTTGCAGGCCGACCCCGTAGGGAGCAATGAAGTTCACCGCACCGCCGCCGTTCCATGTCCACAGGCGCACACCTGGTACGCCGCCGGCGTCACTCCAGATTGATATGTCCGCCATCAAGTTAGAGGGATCGATCTGACCGTCTTTTTTGACGGAGAACCAGATGTGGATGTCCGTTATCTTGCCGGACTCCGTGCACATGAAATCATCCGCGACGTGCTGGTCCACTACGCAGATGTCCCACCCTTCCGGGTCGGGCAGTTGGGGATAGTGCATTTTGTACGGGTCGCCGCGGAACCAATCGGCCCGTACTGCGGGCGCTATGCTAATCAACAGGCATAACACAAGGGCCCACAATAGTCTTCTGTACACAGGTTTCATAATGTAACCTCCAAAAAAGAGCCATTCCTTTGCAGTTGAAAAATGAATTAGCTATACGTTATCCCGCGGCGACAGCCGCGATTTACTCCGTGCGATGGGCGCAGAATATCCGCGTGAGCGTTCTATGCGACGCCCGATAAAGGGAAAGCATTGATGACAACGTGACACCATCACAGGCACTCCTCGGACTGGTGTACGGTCCTACAATATGTTACACGCTTACAATTATACAACCGGACAGTCCAATAAACAAGAAAAATCCAAAAAAAACCGCAATGCCGCTCAGAAATCGACCGTCTATATCAGGCAGGTCGGCTTCCCTCAGGCCTCAACCGGAATGCAGCGCAGCTAAGTTCCTTTATATAAAGCAGATACGTTCACACTGCCGCACGCCGGTGCAGTATTCTCATTTTCGATAAGTCTTGTTCGGGTCGTAGGTTTTTTCAGCGATGAATTCGAGGTCGTTTTCGCTGTTCCGCTTTAAGGCCCGATAAAAGCACGATTGATACCCAACGTGGCATTGGCCCTGCTCAACGGTTACTTTAAGAATGAGGCAGTCCTGGTCGCAATCGACGAGTATCTGCCGCACTTTTTGAAAATGTCCGCTTTCCTCGCCCTTTTTCCATAGCCTCCGACGCGATCTGCTGAAGTATGTTGCATAACCGTTTTTGATGGTCAAATCGAGTGCTTCGCGATTCATATATGCAACCATCAGGATCTGGCCTGTATCGGCATCCTGAGCAATGGCCGTAATAAGGCCGTTTTCGTCAAATCTTGGCGTGAACTCCAGTCCTTCCTCGACAATTCTGCTTGCACACACTTCTGGCGGCCTCCTGAATCGTTGTTCTTAACTGCTTGCCGGCGCAGGTTGTAACTGTTATTATCGACAAAAACAAGGTTTTGTTTAAGAGAAAGTTGGCTCAGTGGCTGACGGCAAAGCTAACAGGAAGAAACACGTATTGCTGGCGGTTCGCATCTTGGTGGTGGCTGCCGGGCTTGTATTAGCTGCGATTTGGGTCGAGCGGAAACGGGCGGATCTCGTGGCCGCCTTCGCTCGGATGGATTGGTGGGTCTTTGCGTGTGTTTTCGCCGCCTTCTGCGCCAGTCAGATCGTTGTGGGACTGCGCTGGTGGTTGTTGCTGCGGACTCAGGGGATTTTTATCAGTTTTTGGGTCGCGGTGAGATTGTATTTTCTTGGCTGGTTCTACAACAACGTGATGTTAGGCTCTGTCGGAGGGGACCTGTTTCGGGTATGGTACGTTACCAAGCACACCGAGAAGAAGTTCGAGGCCGGCCTCAGTGTGTTTGTGGATAGGGCTATAGGCCTTCTCAGCACACTGATAATCGCGTTTTTCTTCTATGTTGCGTTCCTTTGGCCGGAGAAGCTCCCGCTGGTCAACACGGTGTTTCAGTACTGGTGGTTGGTTGTATTGGCGATAGCGGCCGCTGTCGCGGGGCTCTCGGCCCACCGGCGGGGCAGGGCACTGCTGGGTAGGCTTTGGAGCAGCCTCTGCAGAGTATGGAAGAAGCTGATCAGTGCGGGACGGCTTTACGTCGGAAGCCCCTTTACAATTCTTGCGGCCTTCGTCCTCACGGTCGTTTTGCAGATAGGCACCATTACGGGATTCTGGTTTCTGGGCCGAAGTATCGGCATTGAGGCGAGCATAAAGTATTATTACGTGTTCTTCACTCTGGTCTGGGTGATCGGGGCGGTTCCTGTCAGTGTCGCCGGGGCCTTTGTGGTTGAAGGCGCGCTGGCCGTGCTGTTCGTAACAATGGCTCACGTTCCCGAGGCCGATGCCGGGGCTCTGGCCTTGCTGCAGCGGTTTGTCTGGCTGCTGGCTTCCCTGCCCGGAGCCGTCATACATTTGACGGGCGCGCATTTGCCCCGCCACTTTTCTGTTGACGGCGAGGAACCCGACAAGTAAAGTACAAAGACAGGCGGCAGATTAGGTGTTTCCGCCTGCGCCGAGCAAGAGCAGGTTGGCAAGAACATAAGGACCTGGCGTTAACTATATGCCTGGAACAGGACGGCTTAAAGGCTACTTTATCCGAGGAGTGGCGGTATTGCTGCCCGCGGTCCTTACTATCTGGATTTTTGTGCTGGCTTATACATTTATCCAGGAGAATGTCAGTGTGCACATCAATCGCGGCCTGGTCAGCCTGATAGCCCATTTCCAGGGAGAGAACGGCATCTCCAAACAGGACCTTACCGAGATTCTGGTAAAGGGCAAGGCAGGCTCAATAGTCGGCTTTATCATAGCATTAGTGGCAATCTGTCTGGTCGGAGCGGTATTGGCCAGCGTTTTCGGAAGGGCGTTGTGGCGCCAGATCGAGAATTTCATATTGAATCTCCCGGTGCTCCGGCGCATATATCCTTATGTGAAGCAGGTGACGGATTTCCTTCTTGCACCGGAGCAGCAGAGGCGATTGTCGTTTTCGCGGGTAGTTGCCGTGGAGTATCCTCGAAAAGGGATATGGTCTTTAGGGTTTGTGACCGGCTCGGGCCTTAAGAACGTAACGGAGAATGTCAAAAAGGAGTTTCTAACGGTGCTGGTGCCTACATCGCCGACGCCGTTCACCGGCTTTGTTATAATGCTCCCCAAGAAGACCGTGATAGACCTCGATATGACAATTGAAGAGGCATTCAGGTTTTTGATGAGCGGGGGCGTAATCGCGCCCGGCAAGGAGGTGCTTGGTCTTACCGCCGCTGTGCCTGGGGCTCGGGATTGAATTGGGTTGTTGATTTTGGAAAGAACTGTTAAGGAGAATAGCTTTGCTTTTTACGATTATCGGCAGACACATGGATATAACGGACGCGATGAAAAGTCACGCGGAGGAGAAGACCTCGAAGCTGCCGCGCTATTACAACAGCGTCAATCAGGTCGAAGTGGTCATCGACGGCGGCCAGGGGGGCAAGGTTTCCGTTGAGGTCATTGCCCGCGCCGAGCACGGCAAGGTGTTCGTGTGTACTCAAACCGGCGAAGACGCGTACGGGTGCATTGACATCGCCGTTCATAAGCTGGAGAGGCAGTTGCGACGAGCCAAGGGTAAGGAACGAGATAACAAGCATACGGGCATGGACTCCGGGGAGATGAAGACGTAGCGATGTAGTTAATCGCTGAATTTGTGCTGTGAAGTGATTCTTCATTTTTTCCGTTCGGCCTATTAAGCCATAACAGATCAACATGGGCGACAAGATGAAATTCTCCGACTTTATTTGTTTTGAAGCGCTTGTGCCGGCCTTGAGCGGCCCGGATCGCGACAGTGCGATAGGCGAGCTTGTTCGATCTCTGGACAAGGCAGGCAAACTGGGCAAAGGCAACTGCAAGAAGATCACCGACGCCGTGATTGGCAGGGAGCGTGAAGCCAGCACGGGCATGGGCAAGGGCGTAGCGGTGCCTCACGTGAAACACAAGGCGGTAAAGGACGTGGTCGCGTCGGTCGGGCTGTGCGGGGCGGGTCTTGATTTCTCCGCGCTTGACAAGCAGCCCGTTTATTCGGTCATACTGCTGGTAAGCCCGGTGGACCATCCGGACAAGCATCTTCAGGCGATGGAGCATATCTTCCAGCACTTGCAGCAGGAGAAATTCCGCAAGTTCCTCAGGCAGTGCCAGACCGCAGGGCAGATTGAGGACCTTTTGCGAGAGGCCGATGAGAGTCCCTCGCTGTAGGCCCGTTGGGGCCGGTCGGATTGGGCGAAGAGCATGAGCTGCCTGGAAAGGGAATGATGTTTTGGAAACTCCGGTTTGCGAAACGGAAGTCGAGATAAAAAACGCCGACGGGCTGCACATGCGTCCTGCGATGCAGTTCGTTGACGTGGCAAACCGATTCAAGTGCGCCGTTACGGTCAGGAGCGGCCAGACGGAGGCAGATGGAAAGAGTATTATGCAGATGAGTATGCTGGCCGCCACGGTCGGCACGAAGCTCAAGATCAAAGCGGAGGGCGCCGATGCCACCCAGCTTGTCGAGGCTATACGTGAGCTTGTCGAAGTAGAATTGTTCGGCGAGCCCCCGCCGGAGAAGTGAGGCGGGGAACCGGGTTTGTTTTTCGTATTGCGTGTTGCGTATTGCGGGGGGCGGATTGGGTTTGTTTGGGTTTGTTTTTCTTGTGTGCTGCGGGGCGGGAGATTGTTGTAACTTTTTTGGAGATAAGGGTTTGCGGTGGTTTTGGGGTTTTGGGGATTGGGTTTGTTTTGCATAATTGAGTCATTGCCACTAAGACACGAAGGCACGAAGAAGACAGGAGGCCAGAAGACGGAGGACAGAGCGCGGAAGACAGAATAGAGAAGACAGGAGGCAGCTTGGCGATATGCAGCCGGATGGAGAGGGTGGATGGTTTGATCGGCTTTGCGGGTTTTCATTGTAACTGTTGTTAGGGTAATGGTTTATGCTATTTCATGTTACATACCATGGGTCTTCCATTAGTTTGGTGGGTATTATATCATATTGCGAGTTTGATGTCAAGTGAATTATTCCCGCCAAGGCGCAAAGGCACGAAGAGACACGAAAGGGAAAAAAAGGATAACCACGAAGGGAACCACAGATACCTAAGGCACAGATTTCACAGATTTGCGCAGATTGGATCAGATACGGATACCTATGGCACAGGGGGAGTTGGCGAGTGGCTGATTGGTTTGGGGTTTGTCTGCCGCGTTGCGGCTGGTGTACTTCGCCAAAGACCGCTCTTGAAGCGAGCTTCGTCGCGGACTTTGTCTTCGTCCACTCGGCCGACAAGGTCGGCCGAAAGACAAATGGAGCAGCAGGTGATCGGGGGAGCGGGAGATGGGTATCAGGATATCAGGGTATCAGGGGGCGGAGAAAGGAAGACAGAATACAGAAGACGGAAGACAGGAGCAAGACCCGACAGGTCGGGATACGGTTTCGCTGGGGGCTAGGCCGGGACGAGGGGGTGCGATGGGGAATTAATATCGAATAATGAACAAGGAATTTCGAATATCGAAGTGTTTGGAAATCGGAAAAAAGGGGTTTTGGGGTAAAGGGGCGGGTAGTTAATCGGAAGAATCTCAATGAATTGCGGGGTTTTTGAATTTTAATAGGTGGCTGTCCCTAGTTTCCTAGTTTCCCGAGTTTCCCGGTTGCGGGGGAGAATATGCAAGGGTTTTTTTGGGGGGGGGTGAGGGATTCGTGCCTCGTAGGCTGCGGGGCGGGCGGTTCCGCCCCAGGCGGATGTGGCATTTCTTGTGACCTCCATCGTTGCCTTATGTCTAAGGGACAGGCGGGCAGGTAGGGTTTTGGATTGGTTGGATAATGATGCCTCGGCCTATGTCCCGGCCACGGGTGTCGGGCGAGCAGGCGAGGAATCACAGAGGGAGCGAAAAATACAGCGCTATATGAGAGCCGACATTAGGCCACTTCGACCTCCTTGCACAAGTACACATCCTGGATTGCGTGAAATAGGTCGATGCCCTCTTTCATCGGTTTCTGAAATGCCTTTCTGCCTGTTATCAGCCCCATCCCTCCAGCTCTCTTATTGATCACAGCGGTTTTCACAACCTGTGCCAGATCATCTTTGCCTGAAGCTCCCCCCGAGTTGATCAATCCGATCCTCCCCATGTAATTGTTGACGACCTGGTATCTCGTCAAATCAATCGGGTGTTCGGAGTTGAGTTCAGTGTACATTTTATCGCTGAACTTTCCAAAGCTGCCATTTTTGTTCAGGGCTTTGTAGCCTCCATTATTTTCAGGCATTTTCTGTTTTATTATGTCGGCCTGCATTGTCGCTCCGAGGTGATTGGCCTGTCCAGTCATATCGGAGCTAAGATGATAGTCCGTGTCGTCGATTTTGAATGCTTTGTTTCGCAGATAACACCAGAGGATCGTTACCATTCCAAGCTCGTGAGCTTGATGGAAGACCTCGCTGATTTCTGCAATCTGTCGGCTGCTCTCGGGCGAACCGAAATAGACGGTGGCGCCGACCGCCACGGCCCCCATGTCAAAGGCTTGCGTGACATTTGCGAAGAGCACCTGGTCGTACTTGTTCGGGTAGCTTAGCATTTCGTTGTGGTTGAGCTTGACTATAAAAGGAATTCTATGCGCATATCTTCTCGAAACACTGCCGAGGACTCCCAAGGTTGAGGCCACGGCGTTGCAGCCTGCCTCTATGGCCAGTTTGACGATGTTCTCCCCGTCGAAGTAGGCGGGATTCGGCGCAAAAGACGCCCCCGCGGAGTGCTCGATACCCTGGTCCACGGGTAGTATTGAAAGATATCCGGTTCCGGCAAGTCTTCCGGTGTTAAACAGAAGCTGCATATTTCTCAGTACCGGATTTGGCCGGTCGGAAAGCCCGAAGACTCTCTCAATCCAATCAGGGCCCGGCGTGTGAAGTTGGTCCTTCGAGATTTTGGGTTTTTCGAAGCCGAGTAGAGACTCGCGTTCTTTACCCAGCAATTTCTCTATTTGTGCTATACTCATTTTCCTGATCCTTTCCATGTCGATGTTAGGTTTTTATATCGTTTAGTACTGTCAACCAATCCCGGCTATCTTTGGTATATTGGGAGGTAGTGGTAGTGGATTGACATGCTTAGCATTGCGAGTGAGGTGACATATACTTTTCCTCCCTCGCCGTCGCTTACTCCGAGTGGCCAGGAGCCGTCTTTTTCCTGCTTTTCGAGGAGGAGGTCGCGGACGACCTGCTGTGCGCGGTCGGCGTATTTTCCTTTTCGCTGGAACATTCCCTGTGCGTAGTAGTACATCCCGTAATAGAAGTGCTCTCTTTGCTGAAGGCTCGGGATGTCGTAGTCGAGGAAGAAGTCGGCGGCTCCTATGACTTCGGGCGCTTCGTACTGGCCGCAGATCTGGAGGGTCAGGAATCCTCCTGCGGCTGAGCCGAATCGCATGTTGTTGTCGCCGGCCTGATAGCAGAAGTAGCCTTTGGACGGGTCCTTGCTGTCTTTATGGTAGCATCGCTTGACGTAATCGACGGCTTTATCGATGGCCTCTTTGGGCACGTCCAAGCCGGCCCCTTTTGCGGCCCTGAGGGCGATAAGCTGCCAGGCGACAACGGAGAGGTCGCTGTCGGTCGCATCGGGGTTGTATCGCCATCCTCCCTCGTGCTTCTTGTCATTCTTCTTGACGGCCTGTGCGCGGAGTATAAGCTCGACGGCCTTTTCGAGGCGCTTGCGTATCGTTGCATCCTGCTTGTCGTCGATGCCCATGCCGAGGGTTTCAGCGAGCATTAGGGTAATGATTCCGTGGCCGTACATTCGAGAGCCATCGTTGTTGCCGAAGTAACCTTTCTCATCCTGGCGGTCGGGGTGGAGGACGTATTCGAGGGCCCTTCGCAGGGCCTGGCCCTCGTCGGTTTGGTCTGCGGGCTTGTGGCCGACGGCGAGCATCGCCATAATCGCAAGCGCGGTCATAGTTGTGTGGTGGCGGTTGTTATCGACGATTGCGCCGTTTTGCTGCTGCCGGCTCAGGAGATACCTGACGGCGAGCTTGGTGCTCTGGTTGACTCTTTCCCACTCCTTATCGTCGGTGGCATCGGCCTTGGCCGCGACGGCAGGGCGGGCCAGTGACGCGGCGAGTAAAGCGGCGGCAAGAAGGGAGCAGACGAGTTGCTGAAAGGTGCGATGTTCGGTTTGGTGTGTTTGGAGATTCGTAAACGCCATAGTGTACTTTCCGAGCGGCTGCTCACTTATTTTCCCTGGCTTTCTGGGATATTACGCGGAAGTATGTATTCACCATTTCTCGGTAGTCTTCAGAGACGGCCTCTTTTTGGGCCTTCATCAGGTCGGTTGCGGAGAGCTTCCTGAGCTTTCCCCAATCGCCGCTGAGGAGCGTGAGATTCTCCGGTATCTCCCGGCCTGTTTCGGGGGGCATATCGGCAGAGGTCCTGTCGCTGGAGAATCGCGAGGCGGAGCGGTTGCGGGC
>JAFGTU010000143.1 GCA_016933985.1 Sedimentisphaerales bacterium
CCTGTTGTGGCTTGCACTCAGGGGCGGATCAGTTACAATGCCGGGACTATGGGACGATACTACGGATCAGTTGTGGCTTGCACTCAGGGGCGGATCAGTTACAATTCCGCCGCGTCCGCTTGGCGCGTCCGCTTTGTTGTGGCTTGCACTCAGGGGCGGATCAGTTACAATTTGCTGCGCATTATTGCCCAGGGCAACCAGTTGTGGCTTGCACTCAGGGGCGGATCAGTTACAATACGGCCTTGATACGAACGCCGGGACGAGCTGTTGTGGCTTGCACTCAGGGGCGGATCAGTTACAATTGCAGGGACAACGAATTACAACGGCGTCTTGTTGTGGCTTGCACTCAGGGGCGGATCAGTTACAATCCGAATTTTATTAGACGCTCCTACCGGACTGTTGTGGCTTGCACTCAGGGGCGGATCAGTTACAATGGATACTGCGATAGCCCGGTTACGAATCTCGTTGTGGCTTGCACTCAGGGGCGGATCAGTTACAATGATTAACGCCGGGACAGAAGCTTATGGTCCGTTGTGGCTTGCACTCAGGGGCGGATCAGTTACAATACGCTGCCTAGTGGGTCGAAAACCTGTACTGTTGTGGCTTGCACTCAGGGGCGGATCAGTTACAATGCCGTATGCGCAGGGGATTTCCTCTACCGGGTTGTGGCTTGCACTCAGGGGCGGATCAGTTACAATGTAGTATGATCTGAGCGTTCCTTGATAAGTGTTGTGGCTTGCACTCAGGGGCGGATCAGTTACAATAACCACGATGCGATATTACGTTGCGACTCGGTTGTGGCTTGCACTCAGGGGCGGATCAGTTACAATGATAGTGCTTAACGGTTAGCGTAGAGCGTAGTTGTGGCTTGCACTCAGGGGCGGATCAGTTACAATTATCTCGCCCGCAAGTCCTTGCTTAGCAAGGACTTGCGGGCGAAATGCGCTAGAATAATTCGAGCTGGAGGGGCTGTCGGGGAGGCGGTTTTCGCATTTTTCCCCAGAAAGTGTGCATACGCTCGAACTGCTTATCGGTGATTGTGACGAGGCGAACCTCGCCGTCCGGCGGCAAAAAACCCTTGACCCGATTGTAGTGCATTTCAGCATTTTCTTCGCTCGCACAATGCCTTACATACACCGAATATTGTAGCATGCCGAAGCCGTTTTTCAAGAGATTTTTTCTGAAATAGGTATAGTCTTTTCTCGCCTGCTTCGTATCTGTCGGCAAGTCGAACATGGCAAATATCCACACCGCTCTATACCCGCTTAAGATCATAATTCAGGCAAGTCCACATCTTTCTGCTCCCCGGCGAAGCACCTCTGCAAGCTCGCCATCGTCCGATGCAGTCCGACCATTAGAGGCCCCTTGTATCCCGCAATCTCAACCTCGTCATAGAGAATTTCAAGCAGTCGGGCCTTGATTCTCTGATCAAGCTCATCGGGCGCGCCCTCGCCCCGGCAGATCTCCCTGACCTTACTTTCCACAAACCCGCGAAACGGCTCGACCATATCGTCCGCTAAGCAAAAGGCGTTATACCTGTTGCGATGATGAATCCCAAGCGACGGCAGCAGACCCGCAGAGCAAAGCGCCCGCGCAACGGCGGCACGCATCACCATATATCCGTAGTTGAGCAGATTGTTCGGCGGCGCCCCGTCGATATCCCGACGGAACTGCTGCCCGACCAGATCAACATCCTGCAAGTATGCCGCCCAGTACCGTTTGCTTGCTTGCGCTTCTATATTCTCCGGGTCGCCCGAACGAACCCGCCGTCGCAAAGCCATCAGCCAATTGTATGCCTCGCTGCCTTTACCCAATATCTTGGCCTGATGCCGAATCTTCGCCCGGACTATCTGCTTCCACAGGCGTTTCTTCACCGGCTCGGCCGCCTCTATTTGCTCTCTGAACCGCTCCGCTTGAATGCTGTTGCTCTCGATGGGAAGGAGCATCCCCGCCGGATGGTGGTCGCCCCCGCAGAGGACAACCGCCGCCCCCTTCTCCAAAAGCTGCGTGAATACGCAATGAGTGTAGGTCGTCGCCTGGTGATCCACCAGCAGCACGCCGATATCCTCGCAAGGTATCCGCGATAGCTCGCTAGCATTCTCTCGAATCACCAACTGCCCGTACTGAATCGACAGGTGCGTCCGTGCCGAAGAAATTTCGACAATACGCTTAATCATTAGCTTTTGGACCGCGACGCCCGGCGTTATGCGCCACCAACCTGCATCGGCTAAATACCGTCTCAGTTTTAGCGATAAATTTCCATTCCTAATCATTCGCAGGCCGAACCCGTCCGAGCGGATCAACTGCTACCTTGACCCCCTTTAGGGTGGTCACACTCTTTCGTTGAATCATGGGAGGCTTGTCAGTATCAGAAAGCTTGCCGGAGAAAACGTGCGGGCGCAGCACTATTCGCCCATCGTAAATGATCTTCTGGACACGGTATAGATCATACACCCCATCGCCAAGCTCCAACATAAACATTTCATTGGGAGCCAGCGAGCATACAAACTTTTTATCAGGCCCGTGGTCTTTTTGAACAACCGCCTCGCCCTTTTGGCTTCTCTGCACAGCGCTAAACATAGAAACAACCTTGCCGTCACGTTTTAACCTGCCACGCTTATCCGTGTACTCGAATATCTCAACATGGTGGTTGCTGCCCGGCTCGACCACTCGATAAACATTCCCGGAGGCATCTTTCAGGGGAATGACATTGTTCTTTACGTCGTGTATTCTCACGCTCTTTATCGGGACCTTTTTGGTCGATCTGGTTGTTTTCATATACAACGGTTCTTTCCATACTTCTTTCGGGATACTGCTGGCGTTGTCGATGTCAATACCTTTCTCTACAAGTCGGTCTTTCACAATCTCTCGGACAACCGGGTCAACAATCTTATCAACCATAGGAATCGTCAGGGTATCCAACGATTTGCGATAGGCATAAAAATCCTGTCCATTTTCATCTTTTTTGCCTGTCGGGCCATAGTTTGTCTCTTCGTGGAGCTTGCCGGAGACCTTCCGGTTCGCCCGGTGAGAAACGTTGATATGCTTAACCTTCTCTCGAACCTCCTCTCTGAAGTCCGGCCAGGGCGTTCTAAATGCAATGCCTTCGACCGAATACTTGCTCCTTGCCAGTTGGCGCAAGTGCTCATTCTGTGTCACTCCGACGACAATAGCATCCACCGCGTGCCGACGATGGTCGTCGTCCCGGCGCGTTCCAAGCTCGTCGAAGATCCCATCCAAACCCCATTGGTGGCGAAGCTCGCTGGTAACTTTGCCTCTGCTGCCGCGCACATATACACCAAGCTGCTTTAGGTACTTAACCGCCTCCCGGCAAATATATCGGGTGTCATTGAGCTCTCGCGCAATGTGCTCGTCGAGGTCTATTTCTTTTTGGAGGAACTTCTTTCGCTTGGGCCAGGGCAGAACCTTTATGTTTTGCTTAATCTGATCGTATTTCTCCTCATCGTGGCTGTATGCCTCGAACGGCGTCTGGCCCTTCTTAACGTGTATGTTCTCGTGAACTTCGCAGAGCGTTTTATTCATATAGCTGTCATCGAGACTGCGGTCATAGGGGAGTATATGCTCAATCTGAAACTCAGGGTTTGGCCCAAACAAGGCAGTTTGCGAGATGTGTTTGCCTGTGTATGGGCAAGTATGACCGCACTCCTCCCAGAGTTTATACTTGATAATATCGTCTCGAGTCGGTTTGTTGATTTTTATGTCTTCAATAAGCCGGTTACCCGCTTCCTCGTTCCTCTTTTTGTTCTCCAACATCTTCCAGTGCAGTTCCTCGCGTTGACGAGCGCTCCCCTGCACGTCCCTCGCCATTTCAATTACTATCTTTCCCGGCTTGCCATATTCGCGAATCACCGCATTAACGACCTTGCGAACCTCGACAATCGCTTTCTGAACAATTGGATTTCTCAAATCCGAGGGTAACGGCAGCCTATCGAGAGCTTCTCTGGTCTTGTCACGCTTACACCCGGCCAGCTCAATTGCATCGCTCGTTATGGCGCCCTTCTCCATAAAAGGCAATAACTTCTGTATCGCCTTACGAGAAAAACTCATATATCCCCGAGGTAACGTGATTTTCAAGACAGCTTCAGTCTGCTTATCGTCGAAGCCGTATTCGCTCTTCATTTTTACCGCAAGCTCATCGTCCTCAAGCTCGACAACCGCTTCATTCAACTTGATCTTTTCATCTTCGGGCATCGCATCCCATCGCTTCGCTCCAAATATGTTCTTGCTCCTCATAGCTGCAGAAAAAATGTCCCCTTTAAGTGCCTTTACTTTGCCTTCCTGTTCGAGATTAAAAAGCTGAGCCTCCATCAGTCCCAACTTTTCTCGAACCTTGTCAAACGTAATTTCTTTCTTTTGGTGAAGTTCTTGTACCAGAGTCTTGCGCTGATCTTCGCTCAATCCGTTCTCTGAGCCGTCTGGATTCTGAATTCTCAGGTTGTTGACGTCCTGCAGTACTCGAAATCGTATCGCATACCAATCGCCCCGCGGACAGCGTTTTTCTCCGGTCTCAAGCTCGCAATCTCCAATCGACTCCTTCTGCGGTTTTATTGGCCTCTGGAAGAATATGATCCCGTCGCGTATTTCTTTCCGCAGTTCATCGTGGAGGGACTCCGGATAAAACTGTGCCTGTTTCGTCCAAAGGAGATCGAATTCCTGTTGGTACATCGAGCGGAATGTGTATTGCTTGCGTATTCGCTGCTCATCCGGGTTCAGTCCCACAAAATACTCTCCAATCGTCCGGCATTTCTTTAGATCTATTTCCGCCTGCAGTGCATTTGCGCCCTTTACGACTACCCCGTCTTCTTTCGACTTTCCGCTCTTGCGATTGCTCTTAAATCCTCTGCGTTGGCTCAAGTGATAGAGAACTCGCCCGAATTGAAAGGGTTCAAGCCTATCGTCCAAACCCTTTTTGCGAAGCGCGTATGCATCTTGCTGAAACAGCGAACGAAGTTCTGAATCATCCCCTGGAAGTAATCCTGCTCTCCGAAGCAGGTTCACCAATCGCTCTTTTCTCCGATTTCGTCTCTGGTGCGTTCGCCTTGTGCCCCGCGCCTCCCTACGCGTGGCATTCCTGGATTTCTCCAAACCTTTGGTGTCCCTGTCAACCCCCTCCGGGAACACCCGCACTCCAAGGTTTATGATCCCCGCCTTCTCTTCTGCCTGAAGAAGCCCCCAGCCAACGCTATTTGACCCGATATCCAGTCCAAGTGTGTAGCCAGCCATAACAGTCTCCTCAAGAAATTTTTTGAATTTGTTCTTGATTTCTTGGCTCTCTTATCGTATTCTCGCTGTAGATTGTAACTGATCCGTGCCTGCGTGCTTGTCACAACAAGGGATTCGCTGAAAGGCGCAATCCCGCAGGCACTGCCCCGGCGGGCATTGCAAAATGCCCTCCGGGGCAAACCTTTGTTACCAAGTCCCGAAGAACCAGTCTCAACCGAACATTCCGGCCATTTTATCCATTCACAGGCCCCCTACAACCCAAATTCCCCGATTTTTCCCCAGCAAAATCGGAAATCGTCGTTTTTGCGTAAATATCGAAGCCTCGTTTTCCACCAAGTCCGCTTTATATCCGGATGTGATTGAATGTTCATTTTCGTGTATAATACGTCTCGGCTACATACTTATATTTGAGGTTTATTGGGTGTGGCATTCTGAAATCTTATGAATTTCCCTCGGCTGAAGAAAGTCAGCCAGGGCGGGCGAGACCCTTGGAATGGCGAAAATAGCTGTTGACGTTGTATTGTTGCCTTCGGAAACGATGGCCGATAAGGTCATCGAGGCGAACCGGCGGCTGCCGGACAAGCGAATCACGCTATCCAAAGAAGGCTGCCTGCCTCATATTTCCCTGGCTATGGGCTGTATCGAGCAAGACAATGTCCGTCAGATAGAAGGTATCCTGAGCGAAATCGCCGAGCAATTTGCCGTAGGGCGGCTGAAGATTGCCGACATTCATCTCGGAGCAAACTCCCTCGGCGAAAGAGTATCCTCTTTCGAGATAGAAAGAACCGAGGCAATCCAATCTCTTCACGAGCAGGTTATGCAAAGGCTTAAGCTATACTTAAGCTACGACGTAACCGCGGATATGCTCCTGGCTCCGCCTATAAGCGAATCAACTTTGCGTTGGATAGCCGAATTCCCTGAGAAATCAGCATACGCGAATTTCTTCCCCCATATAACTATAGGATATGGAGAAATGGGTTTTTTTTCGGTCCCAGCGGAGTTTTCAGTCTCGAAGCTAGCGCTGTGCCGTTTGGGAAACCACTGCACTTGCCGTAAAGTTCTAAGCTTCCGGGTATTGGGCGATATCGGTGGGGAGAAAAAAAATAATTAAAGCCCTTGCACTATTTGGGAAATTCAGGTATTTTGGTTGTACCTTGATTTGGTCGTATATGTTGCATCTTCACAACTGGGGCCGGTTTGGTTGAGTTTTAAGTTATGAGAATGAAACGCCGTGAGTTCCTGACAAGGTCGATTGCAGGCGCGGGAGGCTTGCTGCTTGGCTCTCATCTTGCACCTGGCGCGACGCCGAAGAACGGGATGTATAATCCCTATGAGCTTGTCCGGCTGGGCAGCACAAAGATAAAAGTTTCGCGCGTAGGTCTGGGTACGGGAATGCGCGGCGGCGGCAGGCAGTCCAACCATACGCGCATGGGGCACGAGAAATTCGATGCCCTGGCCCGAGGATGTTACGAAAGAGGCATCAGGCTCTTCGACGTGGCGGATTTGTACGGCACGCAGCCATTTCTTGCAGAGGCGCTGAAGG
This sequence comes from Sedimentisphaerales bacterium, assembly GCA_016933985.1. Taxonomy (GTDB): domain Bacteria; phylum Planctomycetota; class Phycisphaerae; order Sedimentisphaerales; family Anaerobacaceae; genus JAFGCD01. The sequence continues at coordinate 6,788 of JAFGTU010000143.1, forward strand.
AACTGCCGCGGAAAGACTACGCGATATCCACAAAGATATGGTGGCGGCCGGGCGGAATACCTGAGAAAGAGCGCGACCCCGCGGATGTCCTGATCGAGCGGTTCCTCAAAGAGCTCAACACCGACTACATCGACCTTGTTCTGCTGCACTGCGTCGAATCTGAGAAATGGCCGACGGAGTTAAGCGGATACATGAACACCCTGGCCAAGCTCAAAAAGAAAGGCCTGATTCGGGCGCACGGCCTTTCGTGTCACTCCCTGGAGGCGCTGCAGAGCTGCGTCGGCGAATCATGGGTCGATTCCGTGCACGCGAGGATAAACCCCTTTGCGGTGAAAATGGACGTCAGGCAGGTCGAGGATGTGCCCAAGGTCGCAGCAGTGCTCAAGGCCCTGCGAAAGGAGGGGAAAGCCGTCATTGGAATGAAGATACTGGGCGAGGGCACTTTCCGTGACAGCGATGAAAAGCGTGACAAGTCGATCAAGTATGCGCTGGAGTCCGGATGCATGGACGCTATGGTGGTCGGCTTCGAGAAGATAAATGAAATTGATGACTTTGCGGCGCGTGTCCGCAGAGTTCCGTTGAAGGCCGACGCGAGCATGGCGCAAGCGCGCCAATCCGTTCGCGTGGCGTAATATTTAGAAGGAGGCAATCGTGAAACTCAACCAAGATTTCACAATGGCAGTCGAAACCATCCAGTTCCTCGATAAGAGGAAAAGCACTGATTTTCTTCAGGCCGGCGAAGTTGCAAAGGCGCTCGATTTTTCCGTGGGCTACCTGCAGAAAGTCATACAGACTCTGAGCAAGCACGGCCTCGTTGAATGCAAACGAGGAAGAATCGGCGGCGTCAGGTTGAAGAACAAGACGATCACGCTGCTTGAGCTGTGGAACGTAACCTGCGGCGAGCTGGACATGACTAACCCCGCTGTTCCATCGCTGAAGAAACCGTTAAAGGTTTTTTCGGATGCTATGAGCAAGATAGTCATCTGCAAAAAAAGTTAGCCGCCGGGCTCCGCCGCTCTAACTAACGTTACGAATACAAAAAAGGCCGAACGACCGCTTCGTCTTGCCTTAGAAGGGCGGGTTCTGTCTGGGTGCGCTTTTGGGAAGCGGCAACGGCAGCGTTCGGGCTTTAGGGGGTGTTTGCGTATAAAGGGGCCGTTGGCTCCGCGTGAGTTTTACGTGATAATTTTTTTTGGGAAGGCAAGAAAATGAAAGCGAAACTGAATGTTGTCTTTTGGTGTCTATTGGTCGCGTGCTCGTTGGTTGTTCTCGGATGCAGCAAGAAGGCCGACGAAACCAAGCCCATCGCCGACGTCAAGGCTGAGGCGGAGAAGATGAGTGCCGCAGACCTCAAGGCGATGGCAACGAATTACAAGGATGCTATCGCCGCCAAAACAAGCGAGGTCGAGAAATTGGCCGCTAAACTGAAGGCGATTCCAGTGGCCGAGGCGTTGGGCGAGAAAGCCAAGCAGATCAAGGACGAGATGGAAACCGTTACGAAGTCGGTAAGTGCGTTGAAGGAGCGGTTTCAGGTCTATTACGACAAGCTGAAGGAAAAGGGCGAAGATTTATCCGGCCTAAAGATATAACCGTCGTTTGTCGTGCCGGGTCGGACGCGATCGATTGCCTGTGGGGATCTGGCGGCCTTATTGTAATAGGTCGATGGGGGATAAAGGTCTCGGTCCATCTGAACTAAGAAAAGGCAGTAACGCAGAAGGTCAAGGAGAGCCTGGGCGAGAACGGCATCTCGATTCCATATCCACAGCGTGACGTTCACCTGATTAGCGCCGAGACTTCTTAGCGGCACTGCCGGTGTCACATTTGGGCAATTCGCCTGTTCGGCCGGTTGCGGTTCGCTTTTTGACATTCTTCCCTGAAATTTCTGGATAGATGGCTGTAGATGTGTAGAATTACATTTGACTTTGTCGATGTTGCTCGATGCAGGGCGGAAATATGTGAAGTTCTCTGCAAGAGCGTGTGTTGGCTGCGTAATAGTAACGGCGGCTTCGGCCGCGCTGAATAGCAACGGTATTTGAAAGGACGAATAATGAAAACTACGAAAAGGATAGCTCTTCTATCTTTGCTGGTTGTCTGTTGTCTGGTCTTTTTGGGTTGCAGCAAGAAGGATGGCAACGGCGGCGCTGGGCCAACCAACGCCGGAACGGACCAGAGCAATTCCGCAAGCAAGGCCAAAACCGATGTCGAGCAGATGGATGTTAACCAGCTTAGGGCCGCTGCGCTAAAGTGTAAAGCCGATGCTGAGGCCAAGAGCGCCGAGACAGAGAAAGTGGCCCAGGAGCTCATTAAAGCCCTTGGCGCAGGGAACGCCGACAAAAGAGAAGAGTTGAGTGCACAGATGGAAAGCCTCAGAAAGTCTGAGGAGGCCCTCAACGAGCAGCTTAATGTATATATCGAGAAGCTGAAAGAAAAGGGCGGCGATGTGTCCGGCTTGAGTCTGTAGGTCGCTAATAGCACTCGATTGTCCTTCGCTATGCAATCCGCGCCGCTTTTTAGAACAGGCCGACGCCGGCACATTGATATTCTCCATCGACTTGCGCCGGCGGTTCCTTCGGGCGATCTCGCCTGAAGAATTCCGGGTTTGTATCCGTCTCGACACCACGGACAAACGCTCTGGTTCACAGACTGGCCGACAAGTCCGAAAAATCGTCTCGGCCGGCCTCCGGCGTCCGCAACATGGCTGGGTTTGTATTAGATTCCATACTTATCCCACCGGCTCCAAAACTGATAACCGGCTGTTTATGGGGCTACTTAGCCGATGCCCCGGAATCGCTTCTTTGCCCTTAAAGCCTCTCTCCTGTTACGCCGAACCTTATAGCTATGGCAGCACTGTGAAAATCAGTGCACCTTCACCTGGAGAGTAATGGCAATGGCTGACGACCAGCAGCGACATAAGAGACTACGGCTGCTTACAAAGCAACTGAACAAAGAACGCAAGCAGCAGGGCAAGCAGATAGACATACTGTGCAACGACTTCGTTGCAGCCCAGAAGGACTTCATCAAGAAGCTCAATGTTATCACTTTCACGGCGAGCTTCTACGAATCCGTAATGGGCATAACGGATTTGAACAGCCTGCTCTATACCGCCGTGCGGCTGATAAAGGAGAGAGTTGGTGACGCCAGTGTAACCTTCTTTTTGCGCCAGGCGGAGAACTTCGAGCTGCATATATTCGAAAACGCCAAGCCGATTACGCTTGAGAAACAGCACATAGAGAACTGCTTCACTGCCGAGGTGATGGACAATATCTGCGAGTCGAACAAGGTGTGCAGCCTTCAGGATCTGTTTGCAATGGGGCTGCAGGGCAACCTGGCCGCGCTGAGCAAGATTTCCGCCGTTACGGTTCCGCTGACGTGCTGCGGGTCGTCGCCGGGCTTCGTACTTGTCTATCGGTCTTCTCAAACCAAACTTACCGCAGACGACCTCAAGGATATCTGCGCTATAACATCCGGCCTCTCCAGAGCCATACAATCCTGTCAGCAACTACTTCACCCAGCCGATTAAGGTACTCGAACAAACCCGATTCTGTGATTCCGAATGCACAGACTGCGTCACAATTGTCGCTGCCGAGCTTGTTCTTCTTGGACCAGCCACAAAGAGGCAAGACGATAAAAGAACAACTGTTGCCGGGCTTGACAAATGTGGCGGGATGTAGTATACTACAAGAGTGTCCGGGGTGGGCGTTCGCAGGTCTTGTTCGAGTTTTAGCCCCGGCGTGATTTCGAGGAACGGCTTAGTTATAGCGCCTGGAAGGGAAGGAGATACGAAATGAGTGGGACGGGGAATTGTCGATTTGTGTGGGATATTGCAGGAAGGACAATGAAGAGGACTATTGTTTCGGCGATTTTGGCGGTGCTTATATTCGCATCCTCTCCCGCGACAGGAGAGACAATGAATTTAGGCACGGCTCGGTTTACCGGCTTGGCATATAGTTATGATGAGGAAGGGGTGGAATTGTGGTTTGGAGGTCGGATGTCACGAACAGTTTCTTGGTTCTTAAGTTTGGAGGATGTAGAGGGTATAGTTTACATTTCGACCGAAACAAGCGCTTACTTCGAGACTATGGCTTCTACTCTGAGCAATGGAATAAATAACGTAGTACTGTTTGATCAAAAGGAAGGAACGGAATGCGATACCTTTACAAAGAATTCTGGGGCAAGCAGCGAATACTGTGACTTCTGCGGCTATGACATAACCGCAATGAGCTTGACTGTTCACTCATTAACAGCTAACTATTCGAGTTGGACATACGATGTCACTCTCACAATATGGGGCGAGATACTCGTGCCGGCAGCCACATATTACGTTGATGCCGACGCCAACGGCTTGAATGACGGCTCAAGTTGGGCGGATGCTTATAATTTCCTTCAAGATGCACTGGCGGACGCTAATTCTTCGTCGAAGCCGGCGGAGATACGAGTGGCTCAGGGCGTTTACAGTCCAGATAGTAATTCGGCGGCGCCCGAGGGGACAGGGGACAGGGAGGCGACGTTCCAGTTGGTCAACAGCGTAATTATCAAGGGCGGATACGCCGGGCCTGACGAACCAGACCCATATTTCAGAGATGTGGAGTTATATAAAACGGTTCTGAGCGGGGACCTGGGCGGCGATGATGGGCTGGCTTTCCAGAATAACGGCGAGAACAGCTATAGCGTGGTTACGGGTAGTTCGACCGATGGCAGGGCTGTGCTGGACGGCTTTACCATCATCGGCGGCAACGCCGACGTGGACGAGGGCGACACGGAAGGTTCGGCGTTTTCAAGCGGCGGAGGGATGTTCAGCATTTTTGGCAGCCCAATGGTGAGGAACTGCACATTCGAGTGGAACCAGGCCAAATGGGCTGGCGGCGGGATGTGCAATTACAACAACAGCCATCCAACTGTAATAAACTGTACGTTTCGTTGCTGCGAAGCGGACCAATCGAGCGGCGGAATGCGAAACCATACTTCCAGCAGCCCGACGGTGACCAATTGCACTTTCACCGAGAACTCATCTTTCCGGGGGACGGGCGGCATGTCCAATGCCTATTCGTGCGATCCGACCGTTACACATTGTATATTCAGCCAGAACACGGGGAGGCACGGCGGAGGAATGACCATCGCCAACGGGAATGTTGGTGCTCTGATAGCCAACTGCATCTTCAGCGGAAACAGGGCTAACATCAGTGGTGCGCTAATGATTCTCAACAGCGAAGTTACTGTGACAAACTGCATCTTCATCGGGAACATAGCAGTGGAAGGAAGCGGTGCGATTCAGAGCCACTACGGAGAGTTTATTAACTGCATTGTTTACGGGAATAGGGCAGAATATGGGTGGGTGATCGAAGGGGATGCTGAAATTTCGTACAGCAACATAGAAGGGGGCTGGCCCGGGGAGGGCAATATTGACGCCGATCCCTGTTTCGCCGATCCCGGGTTCTGGCATCACAACAGAACCCCTGACGATCTCAGCGACGATTTCTGGGTTGACGGCGATTATCACTTGAAATCTGAAGCTGGTAGATGGGCTCGGCGCGCGAGACGATGGATTAAGGACGATGTGACTAGCTCCTGCATCGATGCCGGCGATCCGAATGCGGAGTGGACGGCGGAATTGTGGCCGCACGGGAAGAGGATCAATATAGGAGCTTACGGCGGTACTTCTGAGGCAAGTATGTCGCCGTCTATCGGCGGCAATGCGGCTGACTTTGACTGTGATGGCGTTGTCAATGTTAAAGATTTGTCGATGCTGGCCAGCGTGTGGGGAAGCGACGAGTTGCTGCTTAAGGAAGATATCACCCGGAATGGGTTGATCAGTTTCCCTGATTTCGCAAAGTTCGCAGAACACTGGCTATGGGAGCAATAGCGGCAAAGTCAGATTGAGGGCAAGGTAGAAGCCGCTTTGCAGAGCTGTTAAGCGGGGGTGATTTTTATTCGGCATTGTGGTACTGCGGCGAGGAATTTTTGGCCGTAGCGTTTTCGGATTATTCGGGAGTCGAGGATTACCACGATTCCGGTGTCTGTCTTGCTGCGGATGAGTCTGCCGAAGCCTTGTTTGAATTTTATGATTGCCGATGGCAGTTGATAGTCGAAGAAGGGATTGCCCCCCTGCTCTTTTATCTGCTCGAGGCGGCCTGCCAACAGGGGCTTATCGGGAACGGCAAATGGCAGGCGAACGATAATGACATTGCTCAGCGCCTCGCCGCGGACGTCCACTCCCTGCCAGAAGCTGTCCGCGCCAAAGAGCACGCAGCGGTCTTCGGTTCTTCCCACCTTCTTGAATCGTTCGAGCAGCTCGCTCCTATCGAGGGATTTGCCCTGCTGGAGTAATTCGATGTCGTTATCGGCGAGCCAATGGGACATGGTCTCGGCCACCTTCTGGAGCATTCCGTAGCTGGTAAAGAGGACGAAAGCCTCTCCGTGCGTCTGGTGGAGGTATTTCTTTATCGCCTTGGCGGCCCCTTCGATAAAGGCCGGGTCGTTGGGGTCGGGCAGGTCCTTCTCGATATACATCGTGACGTTCTTTTCGTAATCGTAGGGCGAGCCGAGTTTAAGCGCTCTGAACTCAGCCAGGCCGACCCGCCCGGCGAAGAACTCGAAGCCCTCTTCGTGCGATTGAGCCGAGCCGCTGCTCAACGTGGCGCTGGTCAATATCACCGATTCATACTTTTCGAACAGGCACCTGCTGACGTCCGGCCCGACGTTCACCGGGGCGCTTCTGAGGCGAATCGTCGGCCTGGCCGTCTCGTTGACCTCCACCCAATAGACGCAGTCCTTACGCGGCTGGAGGAAGAATGAGTTTAATCCGGCTGCGAATTCATCACATCGATCCGCGAACCGGAGAATCTCAAGCTTCTCATCGTCGTCTGCCGCGGCCTTTGCGAGCTTGACGAGCCCGCCTCGAAGGGCCTTTAGATGGCCCGAAAGAGTATCGTCGATGAAGTTGGCGTAGCACCTGCCGTTGGTCTCATCCTTCGTCCGGTCGTACCAATCTCGAACAACCTTAAAGAAGCTTTTCGCTCCTCTGCCTGTTCGAGCGACCATTTCAATCGCTTCATTTGCCGCTGCGCCTGAAGCGGCGTAAGAAAGAAGGCCCCTTCTGCTCCGCGGATTGTACAGCCTGCCGAGCGCAAATTCGATTTGACGATTGCTGATATCTATCCCGAAGTGGTCTTCGGCAACGTGCTCTATATTCTGGGCCTCGTCGATAATTACGTATTTGTATTGCGGCAAAACCGACGCCTTTTGCTCCTTTAGAACAAGATCGCTGAACATCAGGGCGTGATTGGCGACTATGATATCGGCGCTATCGGCTCGTCGTCTGGCCTTTTGATAGAAGCACTTCTGAAAATGAGCGCACTTGCGGCCGCGGCAATTGCCATGCTCGCTGCTGACCGAATCCCATACCGGGCCGCTCGGAACGAATCCCATATCGCTCAGTGAGCCGTCTTGCGTCCGGCTCGCCCAGGCCCGGATGTCTTCAAGCTCGGCGCCGAACTGATCGAACAATAGCTTCTGCCTGCCGAGCGCATAATCGAGCCTCCGCCTGCAAAGATAATTGCCCCTGCCCTTAGCCAGGACCGCGGTGAACTTACAATCCAAAGACTCCCTGAGAAAGGGAATATCTTTATTGATCAACTGCTCCTGGAGAGTGATTGTATATGTGCTGACCAGGACTTTTCCGGCCCCCGAGCAGACGAGCTTAATTGCCGGGACAAGATATGCGAAGCTCTTTCCCACCCCCGTACCGGCCTCGACGGCGAGATGTCGCTTCTGCAGAAGCGCCGCACCCACCGCAACGGCCATCTCAACCTGCTCGCTGCGCTGCTCGAATCCGCGCAAGGCTTGCGAAAGAACCCTTCCCGGGGCAAACACCTCTTTTAATTCGGCGATCTCCATATCGGCCAAAGCCCCCGCCGGCCTGCAACGCAAGCCATAAGGGCCTATTTCTGCTTAGGCGGTTTCCGCGCAGCGTCGATAGCTGCTTTGAGCGTTTTCACAGCCTTCGAATTCGGCATCTCTTTCGCGGCCGTGGCGATAGCTTGCGTGGCCGGCTCCATCCTGCCGCTGTGGTAGTATATATAAGCCAGCAGGAACTCGAGCTCGGGCGAGCAGCTTCTTTCGAGCCACTCTTCGGCGTCAGTTATTCTGGTCTGCAACTTGTCGTTGCCGCCGACCGCAGCAGCGAGGTCCACTTTCAACTGCGCATATTCTTCAGACATCTCAATGGCCCTGGCAAGAAACAAGGCACTGCTCATATATTCACCGGCACAAAAGAGCGCCAGGCTTCTGCCCGCCGGGGCATCCGGCTGCGTCGAATCAAAGACAGACGCCTGCTCATAAGCGTTCGCGGCCTGATAGTATCTACCCTGCTTTATGCAGGCCTGCCCCTCGGCCACATACTTCTTGTACCGGGCCTGGTTGAGAGATTCATGGCTCTTGTACTCCCCCAAAATCCGCTTGGCTCTGGCTGAGACTTGCTCGTCTGAAAGACTCTTGAGCTTATCCGCTTCAGACCGCGTCACCTCATCGGTCGGCTCCTGGGCGTTCTTCAGGACTAAATCCTTGTAGCTCTTGAGCGGCGTATTCGGCAGTGTCCCCGCGCCCACCGATTCTGCGCCGGTTATGCCGGAGCCGGCAAGCCCCGTTACGGGATACTTCCCGGAGACATCCGCAGTGCCTGTGTCCATTTCCTTGACTCCCACCTGCAAAGGTTCCGCAGTGGAGATGCTGCCGCCTTTGCGCCTGAGACCGGCAATCTGTTCGGCCAGTTTGTCAAGATCGGTCACAGTTGTGGCGGCCTCTTTTTTATCGGTGCTGGGTATTGCGACGGGTTCTTTCTGCTTGTTAGGCCATAGCAGTCCGTCCAAAGGGCTTTTGTCGAGCGTCTCGGATGCGGATAATCCCTTGGAATCGTCCAGCTCGGTCTGGAGCAATCCCGTAGGTTTGGCGGCCTGATCCTCCGATCGCGCGGGCTCCTCATGCGGCACTGCGAGTTTTCTTATCTGGCCAACTTCTTTCTCTCGTGCGGTGAGTGTCACGCCTGGTTTGGGCAGAAGACTAAGCAAGTCCTCTTTTTGCGCATCCGCAGGAGCAAGAGGCTGGCCCCTTAGGGGCTGGTCTCCCGTGGGCCGGCCTGGCAATGTTGTTTTGCTCCTCATCTTTTCAAGGTCGAGGCGAACTTGCTCTATGCGCTTGCGATACTGCTCGGCGTCGAGCGGCTCGCTTTGGGAGCCTACGCGCGCCTCGCCGGAGGTCAGGCGTCTAATCTCCTCGGAAGTAAGGGGCGTGGATCGGATCGCAATATCCGAAGTTGAAGTATCCTGCCCCGGCAAAGTCTGATTACGCAAATAATCTGATCCATAGACATCCGGAACAGTTCCGGTCACCCTGGAATCTATCGGTTTGAACACGCCTGGACGCTCCGGCACAGTCGTGGACACAGTGCTCTCCCGCGAATAATACTGCGGCGTCGTGTACTTGCCGCTGTAAGCGCCGAAATCCTCCCACCCCGCCGAATTACGCATAAAGGAGTCAAGCGACGCCGTATCAGGCGTCGGCCCCAAAAGCGTGTTGCTCGGCGACAGAGCACCTCCCACTTGCCTCAGATTAACCGCTTCCGTTGAGGCAAGCCCGCCCCAGAAAGCCGTACTCGACCGATACGGAACACCTCCCTGGAAACTCTTGGAGCCCCGCAGGTTTCCCATCATCGCATCATTGCCGGTCCGGTCAAACGGACTCGGGCTGGTGACCAAGCCATCGCTGAGGCTGCTTGGCGGAACGCTGCTGACACCTGCCGGATTGCTAATGCTCGGATTCCTAATGCTGGAGTTCTCCACCGACCAGCCTATACTTGTCAGACCAACAGTAAAGGCTGCGACCACTGCCAATATGTATTTCCAATTCTTCATCTTCAATACCTCACCGTACATTCAATACTGCCTAATCCCTATTATACTTCGGCTTTTCAGCCCAACTGAGTTTAGCAGCCAAAGTGTCCCATCTGCTCCTGACAGGGTTGTTTACAATTAGAAAATCGCCCTTCTGCCTGGTTATTCTGACCACTTCTTGCTCGGAGAACTTTGATGATACCTGCCCGTCAATCGATAAGGTGGTGCCCTTATTGAGCCTTACTCCGACGACCTCCACCGTGCTATTAGCACTGATAACGATAGGCCGAAAGCTAAGCGAGTGCGGACAAATGGGCGTAATTACTATCGCCTCCATCTTCGGGGAGACTATCGGACCTCCCGCGGAGAGATTGTAAGCCGTTGACCCCGTTGGCGTGGAGACGATCAAGCCGTCGCTGATGCAGCCGGCCAATAGCTGGCCATCCACTGAAATATTCAGTTCAATCATTCTAAAAGGCGGCCCGGCCGTTATGAAAACATCGTTAATGGCCGAGGAATTGAATTCCTTACGACCATTACGGAAGATTTGGCAGCCGAGAATCATGCGTTTCTCAATCGGCGCCCGGCCTGAAACGATATCGGCGAAGCGCTCCTTGAGCTCGGCGACACTGAATTCGGCCAGAAAGCCGAGCTTGCCAAGGTTTACGCCTATCACCGGCAGAGATGCCTTGCTCAAGCTCCTTGCCGTCGAAATGATGCTGCCATCGCCTCCGAAGACAACGGCAAAGTCGCATTTCTTCAGTATCGTGGGTTCAACCTTTGCAAAAGCTGCTTTACCCGAGTGATCGCTGCTTCCTTTGAGGTCTTCGATGCGGTGCGTTGCCAGTATCTGGGCTTTACCCTTTACGAAGGTGGAAAAATCCTCGATTACCTCGGCAACTGAGCCTTTGTGGGGGTCGCCGAATATCACCAGTTTTGGCATCGAACTCATGTCTGGCACCCGGTACAGGCTTTCAAGGTTTCCTGCGGCTGGGGTGCGGCGCCCAGCATTTCTTTAGCAGTCTGCGCTATTTTATCGGCATTTACGCCCGCTTCCATAAGCTGGGCGTATCGAGAATCGTGCCTAATGAATGTTCTGGGCGCGCCGAGGGGGCGTATTGTGTTGTGGGAGTCCTTCCGGGCTTCTGTTCGACCGGTCTCTTTATCCCGTCTTCTCCCCTTGTTTGCCTGAAGCGCCGCCATTTCGAGCACGGCCGAGCCGAATCCGCACGCCAAATAGTGGTCTTCCACCGTGATTATGCCCTTGCCCTTGCCCAATAGGGTAACTATTTTTTTATCCACCGGCGCGGAAAATCGGGCGTTAATCACGTCAACCCCAATTCCCTCATCTGCGAGCAGTGCGGCCGCCTTCAATGCCTCCGTCAGCAGGCTGCCGTAGCTGACAATCGCAATCGCCGAGCCTTTCGCTTTTTTCACAACAACGCTTTTTCCCAACTCGAACGGCCTTGAGCACGCGGCCCTGACATACTCCGGCGGCGGAACAAGGTCTTTGGGGTATCTTATGACCACCGGCTTGCTATGACTCAGCGCGAATTCGAGCGCAAGCCGCATCTCAATATCATTTGCCGGCGCGGTCAAGACCATATTGGGCATCATTCGCAAGAAACCTATATCCATCAACCCGTGATGCGTCGGCCCGTCGGAACCGACAACACCGGCCCTGTCGATACAGAAAACGACCGGGAGGTCCTGCAGCGCCACCTCCTGGAGTATCTGATCGAAGCTGCGCTGGAGGAAGGTTGAGTATATGCAGACGACGGGTCTGAGGCCCGTCCTGCAAAGCCCGGCTGCAATATCGACCGCCGCGCTTTCGGCGATACCGACGTCGTAGAACCTATCGGCGAACTCTTTGCGAAATTCCATCAATCCCGTTCCGTCGCACATTGCCGAGGTAATTGCGACGATGCTCTTGTCCTTATGGGCAAGAGCCGCCAGATGCTTACCGAAAGCATTCGTAAAACTCGTCCTCGGAGGCGCCGAGGCGGACTCGACGGCATCGCCGTTCATTTGGAAGGGACCGGTCGAATGGAATTTGCTTGGCCGCGACCCGGCCGGGCTGAACCCTTTGCCCTTCTTCGTATAAACGTGCAGTATCGCAGGATGATTCAGATGGGCCAACGCCTCGAACAATTGCGTCAGAGAATTGATGTCGTGCCCGTCAACCGGGCCAAAATAGGGGATATTCAGGCTCTCGAAAAGTTGGCTGGTGGGGACCGCCATTCTAATAGTCTTTTTGAGCCTCTCGATTGCCTCTTCGGCGCTCTTGCCGATAACGGGCACATGCTCGACGATATTGTCAGCCATCTTCCGCAAGCGTTCATAAGTCTGGCTTAGTCGTATTTTCGAGAAGGTCTTTGCCAAAGCGCCCTGAGTTGCGTCTATCGCCATCGAGTTGTCGTTGAGGACAATCAGCAGTTGTCTCTTGACCAGCCCGAGGTTATTCAGGGCCTCGAAAGATACTCCGTTGACGATGCTCGCATCTCCAACGATTGCCACGATTCTATCGGTTTTTTTCTGCTGATGCTGGCCCAGGGCCATTCCGATGGCCGTTGCGACGGACGTGCCCGCGTGGCCGACTACGAACTGGTCGTATTCGCTTTCAGCGGGGTTTGGAAAGCCGCTTATACCCTCGACCTGGCGCAGGAATTCGAATTTCTCTTTTCTGCCTGTGATGATCTTGTGCGTGTAGCACTGATGGCCGACGTCCCAGAGAAGCTTATCCTTCTTAAAATCGAAGACTTTGTGCAGCGCCAGCGTTAGTTCCACGACACCGAGGTTGCTCGCCAGATGCCCCCCCGTCTTGCTGACGGAGGCAAGAATGAACTGCCGTATCTCCTCTGCCAGGGCCTTTAGCTGCGCCGCCGAGAGCCTGCGGACATCAGCCGGACTCTTGATCTTTTCCAACAAATCACCCATTAAGGTTCCTCGGTATCCTCAAATATACGAACAAATCAAATGAAGGTGCGGGCAATCATCGTCAAAAAGCGTTTTTCTGATTCAAACTGACGGATTCTAAGTCAAATAAATATGTGAGCGAGACGTATTATACATGAAAATGAGTACTCATCCTCCTACAAAATTTTAGGGGAACGGCAAGAACCGTTCCCCTAATCTTTTGTACTCACCCCACCAAGCCGCAGCATGAAAGCCGCTAGCCTTTCTATGCACTGCGGATTACGCGCGAGGCAGCAAGATCGTAACCGTCGTCCCGACGCCGAGGCTGCTTTCGATATCCAATGTTCCGCCGTTTATCTGTACGAACCTCGCGGCGTAGGCAAGGCCCATGCCGCGTTTTCGGCCGGCGATTTTTGCGGAGTAAAAGGGCTGAGCAGCTTTTTTGACGGCCTGGGCATCCATTCCGCAACCGAGGTCCATCACCTGCAATTTCACCATCTTGTCCGGTTGGGTTGGACTGGCGGCAATTTTTATCGGCCCAAGCTCGCCGCGGTAGGATTCGACGGCATTAGTCACAATGTTCGCCACCACCGAGGCAATCTGGGCCGAGTCTGCAAAAACCTCTTTTGCATTGTCGGCCACTTCCACCTGGACGTTGATATGTTCGGCATTTGTCTTTCTGGCGGCCAATTGGAGGGCTTCGTCGATCATCGATCTAACGTCTGTTTTAGCGGGCCTGGGGCGGGGCGGCTCGGCAAAGCCCATCAGGTCTTCAATGACGGCGCAGGCGCGGTCGGCAGCATCGTGAATTTGACTGAGGATATTTTTCTTATCCGGCTCGGTTTCGGCATCGGCGAGCAACTGTGCTCGGCCGGAGACCACCGCCAGAGGATTGTTCAATTCATGCGCAGCGCCGGCGGCCAGTTCAGCCAATGCCTCGATGGCTTCAGACCGAGCCGGAATTGATGCTGCCGGCGACGGAATTTCTTCGGTCTGCGATGGTGCAACCTGCTCATAGCCCGAGACAAGCTGCGCGAAACGCTCGGCAAGAGACTGCTGGCCGACGCCTGATAGGGCCAAATCCAGGACGATCCCTGCTATCGAAGAGGAGGTTTTGAACTTTTCTTCAAACAAGGCCGCATCGCCCGGGTAGTGAAGCTCGAATGCAATCGCCCCTACAGCCGCATTGTTGGACAGAAGGGGAAGCAGCTTTGTCGCGCCGGGGCTAAAATCGAGATTCAATTGATCGAAGAGCCAGTCAATATGGTCGTGCGCATCGAGGATTGCGAATTCGCCGGCTATGCGGCTGGGAACCGCGGGAGCCTGATCCGGGGCATCCAGGGACACTACACTGCTTTGGCCAAGGCTCTCCACAACTGCGGCATCAATTGTCCGCGTGCCCGGAGGCGGCGCCAGATACAGGCACACTGATCCGGTTTGGTAGAACGTCTGCCATCGGACGGCGAAGCTCTCGGCTACATCCATGACGTCTGCGGCAGGATCGATGCTCGCAAGGAAGTCGGCCGCAAAATCCAAATGACTCGAAGCGGCCTGCAGCTTGCGGTTCTCGGCGGTTAGCTCGGTCTCACGGGCGGCGAGATGGGCCGCGGCGGCGCCGGCGGCATCGCCGTAATCAGCCAGGGCGTCCGGGGAATCCAGGCCGAGGAGGTTGGACTTCTCCGCGACCTGAGTTAGCAGATTCCGGGCAATCTGCTCAAGCCTGCCTATATCCACGCCAAGAGCATGGGCGTTTTCTTCTACTGATTCTGGCGAATCGTAGCTGCCGGATTGGCCTATACCGCTTTGTCGCGCGATAGAATCGGCCAACTGCACGATTTGGGCGACTGCGGCGAGGGGCATATCCTGGGCTATTGCGGCGGTATCGCTGTGATGCAGCCAAACAGTTAGGGCAATTTCTTCGGGCAGCCGCCACTTCTGCGCCAAGCGCCTGCCGAGGATTGTATGGTCGGCGCCAAGCTGCCGGCGCTCAACGGCGAGGGAGCTTGATTGTGCCGATTTAGCCTGCTCTACAAGGCGGGCGAAGCTCTTGGGCATCGCGTCCTGGAGGGCGAGTTTGCCGATGTCGTGGAGCAATCCGGCAGCATACGCCAATTGCGGGTCGATCCGGGCCGGGGCTATTTGAGCGATGCTCTCGGCGCAGCAGGCTACGGCAAGGCTGTGCAGGAAAAGGTCTTTCTTAGAAAGTATTTCGGGGATTTGCAGGTCGCGGGAGACTTTGACGGACAAGACGGCATCGCGAACAACGTCTGCCGGCAGCCTGTCGAGCGCCTGGCGCAACGAGAATTTTTCGCTCGGCATGTTCATTCGGCGACGGCCAATGATTGCAAACATTCCGACCGTTAGGGCCGGGTCCGCTTCTATAATATCAGCGACACCTGAAGGAGAGAATCGTCCTTGCAGCAGCTTGGAAAAGAGACGGGCCGCAACAGAAGGCAGAGTCGAAAGAAAATCGAGCCGAGCGATTGCAAGCTCCACCCGGCGTGCCGCCGTCGAGGCATTTGAGGGTATATCCGGCATATAGCTAACCTTCTCCTTAAGTGTTGGCTTGGCCTATACTGCGCTTAGAGGCAGGATGCGCCGGCTCATTGAGATTGAAAACGACCTGATCATCCGGCTGGTCGTTTACACCATTTTCAAAGCTGCCGCGACCTTATCGGTAAGCACGTCGATTTTGAAGGGTTTTCTTATGAAGCCCTCGGCGCCGGATTGCAGAAGCTGCTCGATATCATCCTCTCTGACAACGCCGCTGACGATAATGATCTTGATATCGGCGAACTTGGGATTCCTTCTTATCGTCTGGCATACGACGTTACCGTTGATGTCGGGCAGCATATAATCGAGGAGTATCAGGTCCGGGCGAAACTCCTCGGTCGCGATGCCCGCTTCGTAGCCGCTGGAAGCCGTTCTGGTCTCGAACCTGCCGTCCCGCGCGAGAATGTCCACCATCATCTCGATGATCTCGTCGTCATCATCGACGATGAGGACTTTTCTCTTGCCCGAGTCGATATTGTCCAACGGAATACTGTTGTCCTTCATGAACTTGATGAGACTCAGGCGTGGTATTCTGCGGAATTTTGAGCCGGGAACACGAAATCCCTCCAGCCTGCCGGAATCAAAGCAACGGATTATTGTTTGCTGGCTGACCTTGCAGACATCCGCGGCTTCTCCGGTGGTGAACAAATCCTTCATTTTATCCATTCCTCGTCTTTAGCCAAATCCTTTTGATTTACAGGCCCACCAAATTGCCTTTTCGCCCCAACTTAACGAGTGATTCTGAGATTGTCAAGCATAAAACGGCTGCTGGCATGAATTTTTTCAAGAAAAAACGTGATATTATCAGCCTTGTCAAGAGGCGTTTTGATGGCTGTCCGAGATCGGTTACATCCCGAAACGCCCTTTAGCACAACACAAAACCAAAGAAATCAGCCCGGCTGACATACGGCTGCTCGAAAGAGTAATCCCTTATTTTGTTGCTGCCGGCAGAATTTCTTCATTTTGTATGAACCTTTCGGCGATATATCATTATATTACTATATGGTAATATACTAATGTGAAGGTCTTGTAGAATGGATAGTAACTTAGCAGAACAAGTAGCGATGGTTCTAAAGGCTGTTGCGCACCCGGCGAGGCTGCAAATAGTCGAGCTGCTTGTGCCCGGTGAGATGTGCGTTGGCGACATAGAAGAGGCTTTGGGCGAAAAGCAGTCCATCACGAGTCAGCACCTGAATATGATGAGAGACAAAGGCGTCCTTGCGTGCAGGCGCGACGGAGCAAAGGTTTATTATCGGATTGAGAACAAGAATGTAATCAAGCTGCTGGATTGTGTTTATGACCATTGTGAGCCACAGAAAGGGGAAGGAGAATGAGCAGCACCGAAAAGAAGGTCAATAAATTGTTCGGCACCAAAACGCTAATAACAAGCAGCACGGTGGGTTTTGTAGTCGGCGCTGCGTTGTGCGGCGTTGTTATATGGGTATTGATGCCGTCCATGATGATTCTAACCAAAGAGAGTAAACTTGGCTTCGATGAGACGGTGGCGGCACTGGAGAAAAGTATAGAGGCCAATGGCTGGACAGTCTCCGGCACGATAGACATGAATAAATCGATGGCCAAGCATGGCGTTGAATTCAAGCCTCGCGTAGAATTGGTGAAACTGTGTAAGGCCGAATATGCCCAGAGCGTCCTGGCGACCGATCGTTACATTTCGACTATGATGCCGTGCACGTTTAGTGTCTGGCAGGGCGATGATGGGAAGGTCAATGTTTCCAAGATGAATATGGGCCTGATGGCTAAGATGTTCGGCGGCAACATCGCCGCGGTGATGGGCGGAAATGTTGCACATGATGAAGAGCGGATGCTCAATGGTCTTTTAAGAGATTGAAACGGCCTTAAAATCAAGTTAAGGGCAAAAGAATATGCCAATATTTGAATACAAATGTCAGAAGTGGGGTTGAAAAATGGAAGTTTTTACAAACACTGTATTCAAACGAGAAGAGAAACCAGCCAAGACCACAATGAGCGGCGTAAGGGAAGCTGAAGTTGGGCCGCCTCCTGTATATGGCGGTAGCGAGCTGGCGCTTAATCCCGAGGAAATGTTCGTTGCTGCGATTAATAGCTGTATTATGCTGGTGTTCTATCATTTTGCAGAAAAACTGAAGGTTGGGGTGCTGTCGTACTCTTCAGAAGCCCGGGGGAAAGTCGAGAAGACTAAAAATGGGCTTCGTTTCACCAGTGTTGAAGTAAAGGCTAAAGTATTGCTTAGTGACAATAATCAAGCTGAAAAGATTGAAGAAATCGCTCAGTTGGCGGAAAAATATTGTCTGGTTTCCGGTTCGGTGGCTTGCCCTGTTGAGTATGGAGTTGAGGTGGTCGATGAAACAAGCCCCGGCATGTCTCAATCGGAATCTGTAAAACAGTTATAATCTTCAACGATACTCAATGCAGAGGTCGAAGAATGAATATCAAGCAAAAAATTACAGATTACTCTATAAGGCACTACAAATTAGTCGCGGTAGTGATGGTCGCAGTCACGCTGGCGCTTGGGGCCTTGATACCTCTTATCAAGGTTGATACGGACCCTGAGAACATGCTCTCGGCGGATGAGCCGGTTCGTGTATTTCACAGCCAAAACAAGAAGAGATTCACGCTGAGCGATATTGTCGTTGTAGGTGTCGTCAACAACAAGGACCCGAACGGCGTTTTCAATACCTCGTCGCTGGCAAGGATATACGAGCTGACGGAATTCGCCAAGACGTTGCGCTGGACGGATGAAGACGATCCTAATCAGCAGGTCGGGGTAATCGAAGTTGATTTGCTTGCGCCGTCGCTTGTGGATCATATAGGTCAGGGCGGCCCGGGCGTGGTTACGTTCGAATGGCTGATGAAAGAGCCGCCTGCGACCCAGGCACAGGCCGATGAGATTAAGAACAAAGCCATGTCAAACCCGCTGCTCAAGGGGACGATTGTCTCGGAGGACGGCAAGGCGATTTGCCTGTATCTGCCTCTGACAAGCAAGGACTTGAGCCACAGGGTCTATAAGGCGCTCAACGCGGAGATAGCCAAGTACGCCGGCGATGAGGAATACCATATTACCGGGCTGCCGGTGGCTGAGGACACTTTCGGCGTTGAGATGTTTATTCAGATGGCGATATCGGCGCCGCTGGCGATGGTAGTGATATTCATATTGATGCTGGTCTTCTTCCGCAAGCTGGTTTTGGTCGTCTCCCCGATGATAGTCGCGATGGTCTCGGTGATCTCAACGATGGGTCTTTTGATAGGATTCGGCTATCCGGTTCATATTATGAGCTCGATGATACCGATCTTCTTGATGCCGATATCCGTGGTTGATTCGGTTCATATCCTCTCGGAGTTTTTTGATCGCTATACGAAGAGCAAGGGACGGAGGGAGACCATAATAGAAGTTATGGATTCGCTTTTTACGCCGATGCTCTACACATCTCTGACTTCGGCGGCGGGTTTTTTCTCGCTTGCACTGACGCCGATTCCGCCGGTGCAGGTATTCGGGGTGTTCGTAGGTCTGGGGATTATGGTCGCCTGGGTGGTGACGGTGACATTCGTGCCGGCATACGTGATGATGATACGCGACAGGTCGCTGGAGAATTTCGGGCTGGAAGCGCAACACGGCGAGAAGCAGACCTGGCTGACGAGGCTTCTTCACGGGGCCGGGCGACTGACATACTCCAAGGCCAAGGCGATACTGGTGGTCTTTTTGGTGATAATAGCAATTGCGATATACGGAATCACACGAATTGAGATAAACGATAACCCGGTCAAGTGGTTCTCCAAGGGGCATCCGATACGTCGTGCCGACATAGAGCTTAACAAGCATTTCGGCGGGACCTATATGGCGTATCTCGCTCTCGATCCGAACGAGACGAAGACCGACTATTACGAGTATATCGACACGCTGCGTCGGCGCGTGGTCGAAAAAGGCACAGAGCTCAAGGCCGAGTTTCCGGAGGCGCCCTCGGTAACGAGCGAGATAGAGAAACTTTTGTTGGAGCAAGCGCCGGGGGAGGGCGGTAAGACCGAGCTGCTTGAGACAATCGTCAAGGCTGTCGGCGAAAAGGAGGCCTCGGCTGCAAAGGCTCAGGCGGATGTTTGGTATGAGTTTCTTGATTTCTTCGAGCTGGAGGCCGAGGCCGTCAAGCCGTTCAAGCAGCCCGAAGTCCTCAGATATATCTCTAAGCTGCAGGACCATCTGGCGGGAACCGGACTCGTGGGCAAGAGCAATTCCGTGGCCGACGTCGTCAAGAAGGTCTATCAGGAGCTTATCGACGGCAGGCAGGAGAACTACCGAATACCGGATACCTCGCCTGCGGTTGCCCAGTGCCTGATTCAGTTTCAAAGCAGCCATAACCCGGACGACCTCTGGCATTTTGTTACGACTGATTATATGCATGCGAATATCTGGCTACAGCTTACCAGCGGCGACAATAAGGATATGCAGAAGGTCGTCGCTGCGGCGGACGAATTCTTCCGGGACAATCCGCCGCCCATCAAGCTGAATTACCATTGGGCGGGGCTGACGTACATCAACATTGTCTGGCAGGAGAAGATGGTCTGGGGGATGCTGCAATCGTTTTTAGGCAGCTTCGTGATTGTCTTTATCATGATGGCGGTGCTGTTCCGGTCGGTATTGTGGGGGCTTATCTGCATGATACCGCTGACCATTACAATAGCGGCGATCTACGGCATCATCGGGCTTGTCGGCAAGGATTATGATATGCCCGTGGCGGTGCTCAGCGCGCTGACTCTCGGCATGGCGGTCGATTTTGCGATACACTTTCTCGAACGGGCGCGAGTGGCTTATGCTCAGACCGGGTCGTGGGCCAAGGCGGCTCCAGAAATGTTCGGCGAGCCTGCCAGGGCTATAAGCAGAAACGTCTTGGTGATCGCCATCGGCTTTTTGCCGCTGCTGGCGGCCCCGCTTGTCCCGTACAAGACGGTGGGGATATTCCTTTGTGCGATAATGGCGCTGTCGGGGGCAGTAACGCTGCTGGTGTTGCCGGCAATGATAACGCTGTTTGAGAAGCGTCTATTCAAGCCCGCCGCCGAGCCGATAAGGCCGAGCTGCAACTGCGGATTCTGCGTGGTCATATCGGCAGCGAGCGTACTTCTGGTTGCGCTGAACATCCATCAGTTTGCAATCGTCGGCTGGACGAAGCTGGTCTGGGTAAGCGCCGCGGCGATCCCGGTTATGGCGCTGGCGTGCGGAGTGATGTCGCGGAGGCGCGTTTGCAGGCTGATCGATGAGAATAAATCACAAACGAAATCTGGAGTATAGGGCAATGACAGTTGAAAGAACACTAAGGGCTGTCGCAGGATTCTTCATAGTTGTGAGCGTCCTGCTGGCGCGTTACCATTCGGTTTACTGGCTGTTCTTCACGGGCTTTGTAGGGCTGAATCTGTTTCAGTCGGCCTTTACAAATTACTGCCCGATGATGACAATACTAAGGAAGCTTGGCGTCAAGGACGCCTGAAATTTCAAGGAAGCGAGGTGTACAATGAGAGCGGTATGGATTCTGACTTTAGCATTGGCTCTTGGGGTATCAGTTTATGCCTGGGCGGGCGCCGAGCCGGCGCCGGGCGATGAGAAGCCGGACGTCCAGACAATCGTCAGCAAGGCCAACATCGTTGCCTACTATCAGGGCAACGACGGCAAGGCCAAGGTTAAAATGGTCATAACCGACAAGGGCGGCAACAAGCGCGAGCGCGAGTTCATCATCCTGCGAAAGGACGTCAAGGACGGCGGCGACCAGAACTACTTCGTCTA
>JAFGTU010000144.1 GCA_016933985.1 Sedimentisphaerales bacterium
CACGGAAGCGGAACGGTCTATTTCGACGACATCAGGCTCTATACACCCGTATGCCGTCCTGCTCGTCATTCAGAAGAAATGGCCAGGCTCGACTTCGCGCCTCTTGGCGCCCCGGACTGCCTCGTAAACTACGAAGAGATTAACGTCATGGCCGATAACTGGCTCGAGCAGGAATACAGCGGACTCGCAGATGCTCAATTGATGAACTTCGCAAACGACGATTCGCAGTGGGTGACGGGTACGTTAAACAATGCAATCGACCTCGACGGCGATGACGATTACGTTGTGGCCGAATATGCTCACATACCCACAAGCGCATTTACCTTGTCAATGTGGATAAATCCTGATTCCGACATGAATTCGACCAGCTCCAGAGATGATTTAGTGTACTGGCAGAGTCGCGCTCGACCTCATCTCACCTTTAACAAGGCGGGAACCGGAGAAATCGGCTTCTGGCCCAATGTTGGCGGAGACTTCGACGGTCCTCTTTCCACCACTGTCTCGTGGAACGCCGGAACATGGTATCACATCGCAGCTACTTTTGATGGAACCAATTGCATGATATACGTCAATGGAACGCTCGAAGGCATGGTCGCAGTTCCAACTCCGGGACCGCATGAAGCGGCCTCGGGCCCGCGAATCGGCACCAACAATGCAAATAATGCCAACTTCGACGGTCAGATTGACGACTTCAGGATCTATGACTACGCGTTATCGGCTGGCGATGTTGCTATGCTTGCAGGCAAGGGTGAGCCGATAACAGGTCCGCTCTTCTGGTACAAGTTCGACGAGACAACCGGCGATATTGCAAAGGAGTCCGTCGAGACGCAAGTCAACGCACCACTGCCGCAACCATTGGTTGACACGTTCGACGATGGGACGATCAACTTTAAGGATTACGCTGAATTGTTGAACAACTGGCTTGTCGAAGTGAAGTATCCGCAGTAACAAACCGTGTAAGGTTAACTCGTTTTTGGCCTTGCGTGGAAATGAGCTTAGAATTCGATGAATTTCGAGGCCTGTGCCCGTCTGGTGCAGGCCTCGATTCTTTTGGCCCGCTTAATGAGCGATAACGCTCGATATCTTAAATACAGGCAAAAGAAGCGCTATCGCAATCGTGCCGATTATGCCGCCAAGAACGGTGATCATCAGAGGCTCAATAAGAGCCATGACGTTCTTGATTGAGGCCTCGAGTTTCTTCTCGTAAAACACCGAGACCTTGTCACAGACCTGCCCCAGCTTGCCGCTTTTTTCGCCGGCACGCAACATCTGGATGATCCCAGGCGAGATCAGATCGCTGCCCGGTGAGATCGATATGGACTCTGAGAGCTGGTAGCCGTCTTGTATCTTGCCATCGACCGAGCCCCAAAGCCGCTGGAAATAGTAATTATCGCATGAGTCCTGTATCACTTCTATGGAATCGAGAAGGCGAACGCCCGTATTGACCATCGTCGCCATAATTCGCATGCTTCGAGTCACGACCATATCGACAAACATAGTTCCAACCACCGGCGTGTGGATCTTGATATAGTCAACAACCTGCCGCCCCGAAGAGGTCCGAGCCCAGTAATAAAACGCCGTCCCAAGCACAATCAGCCCCGTAACGATCCCTGTCATAGCCTGGAAGTTGCCCAATATGCCGCTAAAGCCCACAAGTATTTGCGTAAGCTTTGGCAACGCCGCCCCCTTGGCCTCGTAGATCTTCATAAACCGCGGCAGGACAAAGAACATCAGCGTGCCCGTTGCAGCCACCGCCATCAGCGCCATTATGAAAGGATAAGTCAGGGCGCCTTTGATCCTCTTGCGGGTCTCAGATTCAAAGTTGAGATAACCGCTCAGAACGTTGAGCATCTCGGACATCCTGCCCGAGGCCTCCGACGCCTTGACCATGCTAATAAACATCGGATTGAAGATTCTCGGATGCTCACCCAGCGCCTTCGAGAAAGACTCCCCGTTCTTGACCGAGTCGGCCAGACTCAAGATAATCGCCTTGAATCCTTCGCGGTCGGCCTGTTCGCCTATGGCATCGAGGGCGTCGCTTAGCACCACTCCGCTATCGAGCATGACCGATAGTTGTGTAGCAAAGAGTATCAGCTCGGCCGACTTGACCTTCACGCTGCCAAGACGCACCGGCTGGGATGATCGCAACGAGCCCGACTCCAAAAACTGACCCTGAGCTCGCGAGCCTGACTCGCCGCCCCTGACCGACTGTGGGATACCCTCTGCACGCTCTCGGCGTGACCCGGCGAGAACAGAGTTATTAATCGCATCGGCGACGCCCAACTGCTCGCTCGTTTTTGTTGCTGACTGACCCATTTGCTCACATCCTAACGAAGTGCCTAACCTAATTAAGGTTCAACGCGCTCGATTCCTTAAGCTTTAGCTCACTCTTGGCACTTTAGTTCAATCCTGACTATTCTACTCTTCGGCCTGAGTCGTTCTCAGCACTTCCTCGACCGAGACAATCCCGGCTTTGACCTTCTCAATACCGTCGGCCTGTAGAGGAATCATCCCGTTCTTCAGGGCCGCATTTCTGAGCTTCTTAAGCCCCACTCGCTCACTGATCATCTCCATAATTTCTTCATTGGGCACAAATAACTCATGAATCGCGATGCGGCCCGCGGAGCCGGTGTTCCGGCACTTTTTGCAGCCGACGCCACGGAAGAACTTCACCGACTCGCCCCCCGCACCTTCCACAATCTTCCTGATACTCGACGAAGGCTCATATTCGCTCTTGCAATTCGAGCATATCTTGCGAACGAGCCGCTGAGCGAGAACCGCTATCAGAGAAGCGCTGACAAGATAAGGCGCCACCCCCAAATCCAGCAAACGAGTAACCGCTCCGGGAGCGTCATTCGTATGCAGGGTTGACAACACCAGGTGTCCGGTCAGAGCCGCCTGGACCGCAATATTAGCCGTCGCTTCATCACGAATCTCGCCGACCATTATTATATCCGGGTCCTGCCTCAACAGGCTGCGCAAAGCCGTTGAGAACTCAAACCCCGCCTTTTGGTTCACCTGAAACTGATTTATGCCGGCCATATTGCACTCGACAGGGTCTTCCACCGTGCAAA
Organism: Sedimentisphaerales bacterium; assembly: GCA_016933985.1. Taxonomy (GTDB): domain Bacteria; phylum Planctomycetota; class Phycisphaerae; order Sedimentisphaerales; family Anaerobacaceae; genus JAFGCD01. The sequence goes on from JAFGTU010000144.1 coordinate 3,075, forward strand.
TATTAACTTCCTCGCTGTTCAACTCGGCAAGCGCCGCGTAAAGAGTCGTATTCTTGCCGGAACCCGTCGGCCCCGTAACCAGAACAATGCCGTTCGGAGCTTGTATCACTTTCCTGAACAGTTGAAGATTCTCGTATGTAAAACCCAGTGACTCGAAATTGAACAGCACTTTGTGCGGATCAATCACTCTGATAACAACCTTCTCACCAAAGCTGCCCGGCATAATGGACACACGCAAGTCTATGGGCCTGCCCTCAACCATGACGTGAATGCCTCCGTCCTGTGGCAAACGCCTCTGGGCGATATCGAGCTCCGCCATAATCTTGACGCGGGAAACGATTGCAGGGTGCATCTGGAACGGCGGACGTATCTTCTCATACATCTTTCCATCAACCCTGTATCGAACACGCAGTTTCTTGTCGTCAGGCTCTATGTGAATATCGCTGGCGTTCTCCCTAACCGCGTTGTAAAGCAGGTAATTAACAAGCTTGACAACGGGCGACTGTCCCGCAATCTCCGCAAGGTTGCTTATGTCCTGGGTTATATTCTCTATCAGCGTGAAATCTTCCAGCCCCTCATCGTCGATGATATCGTCGATAACAAAGACGTTCGCCGCCGGAAGATAAGTTTGCAGTGTCGCCTTGATATCTTTCGCCGTAGCGCAGACCACCTGCACTTTGCACCCGCTTATCCGTTCAATCTCATCCATCAGGAAAACGTTCGTCGGCTCATTCACCGCAACCGTAAGAACGTCATAAACCTTAAACAGGGGCAGGACAATATGCTCCTCAAGGAAATCGCGAGGCAGAATTTCAATCGCCTTGACATCGCATATTTTCGGGCCGACCTGTGCGTAAGGAACGCCGTAGACCTCCGCCAGAGCAGAGGCTATCTGGTTCTCCGTGCAGTAGTTCATCTCCACCAGAAGCTCACCCAGCAGCTTGCGATGGCCTTTGTCCTGCTGCTCGGCCAATGCCTTATCAATCTGCTCGGCGCTCACAATGCCGCGTGCGAGCAGCAGTTGGCCAAGCTGCATCTTGTTTTCTGTAGCAATCTGGCTCATGCCTCGTATCCCGTCGCTCGGCTCATGTCTCCTGTCCAGTCGCCTGTCTCTGGTATATTTCGCTGGGCCGCCGCCGACACTTGCCCTTGGGGCGGCGGCGTCCCTGTACGGCACTACGCAAAACTCTTAACCGCCTTGGCAAGCTCGGCATAGTGATCGAATTCACCATCGAGCCGGGTGATTTCCAGCACCTTCAGGCAGTTCTCATCCAAACCTGCAAGCCGAAGCTCGCATCGGCTCTCGTTGCAGTAATCCCGCGCCCATAACAACTGCTCCAGGCCCTGGCTGTCGATAAAACCAACGCCGCTCATATCAAGCACTACGCCGGTCTTCTGCCTGCCGATGATCTCAGTGATCGTGCTGCGAAACAACTCACGGGCGTCCCCGTCCAACTCGCCCTGCAGCTCTACAACCGTGACATCGTTATAGTCTTGTGTATTGACTTTCATCGAATCAACGTTCCAACAGCCGTGGCGCCATAATCGGCAAAATCTTCATTCTCATAAGGCCCTGAAACGCCCGGACCACCCTGCATAATCTCCCAAAGCCTGTAAACATCGCTTTTCAAAAACACCCCCCCGACCTTCTCGTCAAACTGAGTGCCCAATCCCCTTTCAATTTCCCCAAGAGCCTGTTCAACGGTCATTGCGTCCCGGTAAATGCGCTTCGAGGTCATTGCGTCGAAGCTGTCGGCCAGACCAATAATCTTGCCTATCAGCGGAAATTGCTCCCCTGCCAGACCGTTGGGATAACCCCGGCCGTCAATCCGCTCGTGATGACACAAAACCCCGGGAACAATATCACGCATCTGCTTTATTTCACGCAAGATGCCTGCTCCTATGGAAGGATGCTTCTTGATACAGTCGAATTCCTCGTCCGTCAGCCTGCCCCTCTTGCGAAGCACCGATTCATCAACGCCAATCTTGCCTATATCATGCAGCAAACCCGCCAGGTAAATCCTGTGTATTTGCTCTTCTTCAATCGGCTCGGTCTCGGCGAGCCTCTCGGCAATCCAGCGCGAGATAAACGCCACCCTCTCGGAATGCCCTCTAGTGTACTGATCTTTGGCGTCGATGCTGCTGGTCAGCGCTTTCAGCGAACCTATGAATAATTCCTTCAAGTCTCCGAATAGTCTGCCGTTCTCTATAAAAACCGCACAACTATTGGCTACTGAGTTAAAGAGTTTTACATCGATACTATCAAAGTCCGGCTTGCCGAGTCTGTTTGTCGCGACCATAAGCCCTATCATGCGCATCCCATCCTTGGTCTTGTCTGCAACACGAGACTCGGCCTTATCCACTTCGCACAAAGGCACGGCCATAATATTCCTTATATTGGCCGGCCAGTCATATTTGAAAGGACTGTCAACCTCGCTATCCAATAGAGCCTCGCGCCCGCAGCTGATTTCTTCGACTAATCGGCTGTGCAGAATAGCCGCCCTTTCCTCCCCTATATCGATCAATCCCCACCCGGCAGCAACCGTCAACTGATGTCCGTCTTCAGCCTTCTTCTCAAGCAGTATTGCTATGCCCTCAACCGGAATAACCTCCGTAAGACTGTCACAAGCCATTTGAAGGAAGTTCGCGTCGCGCTCCGTCACCCTCATATTCGTGCTCAGCCTGTGAAGCAGCACGAGCTCTTCATAAGTCTGAGCAAGCTCCGTGCCCACCATCTCAATCTGCTCATCCGCTCGCGTGGAAGCCTGGAAGTTCTCTACAAGAAGCCTTAGCATTTCCATCCAGTATGAATCGTCGCCCGAACACCGAGGCAAGCCCCCAACTTTATGCTCCGGGTTAGGCAAGCAGCCAACTTTATACCGGGGGTTAGGACCCCCAGACCCCACGGGCTGCTGCTGGGGATGAACCTGGATGCCTGCGGTTTTGCACACCGCGTCGCCGCCGCCCAAGTCGATCATGACTACGCCGCAGGTTGCCGATATGCCCCCTCTCAAAGCTGCGGCAAGCACCACGTTCTCATCGCCAAACCGCCACACCGTAATATCGCCATTGCGACTCTCGCCGCTGCTCTGATCAAGGACCCGACGCCCAAACGCAGCCAACTGGTCGCTACGGCTCTCAAATTCGCCGCCGCAACGCAACAGAACAATCTCCCCACCCGCCCCGCAGACTGCAAAATTCACCCCGAACTTGCCAATCCTTTCACCATACTTCCCAAGAGCACGAAGCTGCAAAGGGCCAAGGTTTTTCTTGATCGTATCCAATGTATCATCCTTCAAGCACTTTATGATTGGTCTGCTGCCTTGTCTTGCCGGGTCCACATCCGCACGCCCGGCTCCAATATCAACCCTCGACCACTAACTCCTTCGCATGAATGATATCCTCGATATACCCCAACAGCTCCCTTGGACTGAACGGCTTGCTCAGACAGGTCGATATCTGCAGTTCCTCCTGCTGCTCTTTGGAAACAGCGAAGCTCCTCGCAGTCAACAGAATCACCGGGATATCCCTTGTCTTTTCGTCCTCGCGAAGTTCCTTGACAAGCTCCAGCCCGCTCATCACCGGCATCTGGTAGTCCGTTACGATCACGTCCGGCATCTCTTCCCGAGCTATCTCAAGCGCCTGCGCTCCGTTGTCCGCCGTTACAACCTCGTAACCGTTGTTACGCAGCTTTATCGCGACAACATGCACGATGTGTATTTCATCATCTACCACGAGTATTCGTCTATCTGACATTATCTTGCCTCCACCAACAATTTACTGTTAACAAGCACACAATCCTCCCGCTCTCCCACCATTCCTCACGCAACCGCCGCCGGCTCGCGCGTTGCAAGGGGCAGTTCAAAACCAAACGTGCTGCCTTCGCCAACCTTGCTCGTTACAAAAACCGTCCCGGCGTGGACCTTCTCGACTATCTGCTTTACAAGGTTCAAACCGAGACCTGTCCCCTTCGCCTGCTTGTCGTTCGCTTTGACTCTGTAGAACTTTTCGAATACGTGCTCAATCTCCTCTTCCGGGATGCCGACCCCCGTATCCGACACGGTAACTCTGGCAACGCCCTCGATTTCGTCAACTTCGGTCGCGATCCTGACCGAGCCCCCGGCAGGGGTGTACTTCACCGCATTGCTCAACAGATTTACTATAACCTGAGAGATCATATCCTTATCGACACGCACCTGATCGAAAACAATCGGCTTTTGTCCGATTATCTTGATATTCTTTTCTTCCGCGTAGCTCTTGATCATCTGTCTCTGCTCTTCTATGAGCATCGTAAGGCTCGCCTGCTCCTTGCTGACTTTGATCAGACCCGATTCTATCCGTGAAATGTTCAGTATGTCCTCAATCAGACGATTCAGTCTTTTGGCCTGATTCTGAATGACTGAATAGAACTCCTTCCTCGTTTCCTCATCCTCTGCCTCGCCGTCCGCGAGCATCTCAGAATAAGCTGTAATGGATGCCAGAGGGGTCTTTAATTCGTGCGAGACGTGGCTGACAAAATCATTCTTCATCTGCGAGACTTCCCTCTCACGCGTAATATCATGCAGCACCGCCGCGGCCCCGCAAATCTGGTCGCCCTCGTCGAAAACGCACGAGACTACGCAATCAAACACTCTGCCCGTGGCACTGGCGTCCTTACCCGCGGCTGGAGAAAAGTCTATTTCTCGCCTCGTCGCCCTTGCTTTGCTCTTCTTGCTGCTTATCACCAGATCGACGAACTGGCTGCATTGGCGCCCTATAAGCTCTGAAATCGACTTGCGATGCGAATCCTTATGATCAAAACCGAACAATTTTCCCGCCGCCTCATTTGCCATCAAAAGCCTGTCGTACTCGTCAATAACGATCACCGCGTCGCGCATGCTGTAGATGATCGCCTCAGTGTTCTTCTGCTGTCTGTGGGCAAGTTGAATCTGGATATGCGAATCCATGAGGTGTTGCTCCGACTCGGCAGCCTGATTTGCACTGGCGTCAAAAGAGGCATTGATAGCCTCGATGAGCCGATTGGCGCTCGAATCAATCGCCTCATCGCGCCCGCTCTGAAGCCATGCGACTGTGGACGTGATAATGCCCGATAGCCTAAACGACGACCAACCCAGCCAGATCACGCCCACAGCCCCAATGGCAAATAGCACCGGAATAACAAGGCCCAGGCCTTGTACCCCGGCAAACCGCCAGCCCTCTTCCGAGCCGGAATTCTGCAATACGGCCGCTGCGCCTGAAAACAGGCCCAGGACCACAAAGACCGTCACTGCCAAATATAAGCTTCTTCCCGATTTCAACCCTGCAACTCCATGTCAGTTGTTTATCGACCATCCTCATCCAGCGCTGTGCCCTCCCTGGCCGAGCATCTATCATCGCCGGGCCCGCCGAATGTCCGTCCGCGGCGGTTTGTAATATCCTGCCTAAAACGCCGGATTCCTTCATTCGCAACGACATCAGTCAAAAAAATCGCTGCGGCACATAGTCATAGTCGCCGATAATCAGTCCTCTATCTCCTCAGCCACTTGGGAGCTTCTCTCTTGTCTGCATCCTCCAGGATGATCCGGTCGAGCTTCGCGGCCTCTTCGGGACTCGTTTCCCTGAGAATCCGCTCTTTCAGCCTTATAGCTTCCAGGTACGCCGGACGAACTCGAAGTGCAAGCCTCACGTTCTCCATAGCGCCGCTCATATCCTTTTGCGTGTAGCACCTCACCGCATCTACATAGTACTCCTCGGCAATTTTCCCGCTGCCTATCGGCTGCAATTCGTCCAATGCCCCCTCCCGTTTGCGCCGAACGTCGTCCGACCTTCCATCGCCATCAGTCTGGCTCGGCTCATCAATGATATGCGGCGTGAGCAGTACAACAACCTCTTCACGTCTCATCTCGTCGGCCTTGCCCCTGAAAAGCAATCCTATCAGCGGAATGTCACCAAGTACAGGCACCTGGGTCCTGACAGTCGAAATCTTGTCGCGGAACAGCCCGCCGATAACGATTGTCTCGCCGTCTTTCACCATAATGTTGGTGACCAACTCAGCCGACGTTTCGTCCGGCAGGCTGGCAGAACCAACCGTCCTGACCTCCCCGGAACTGTCTTTCGGGTGAATATCCATCCGGATATAACCGTCATTCCCGATATACGGTCTGAACGCGAGTTTGGTGCCGGTATCAAGGAACCCGACCTGCTCGGTGGCTGTACCGCCCTCGCTCACAGTGGTCTGAGTCTGGTATGCAATCTTCTTACCGATATAAACCTGGCCAAGCTGCTTATTGACTGCGAGTATCTTGGGATTGGCCAGAAGGGTTACGTCACTAATCTCTTCCACCGCCCTGATGAAAGAACCCACGTCGCCCAGAGCGAAACCAACAGTCAGGCCGCCTGTTAGGCTGCTGGACCCGACCCTGGCGCCTGTCCCTGCAGACTTAAGGTAGTCCTCGGCACCGGGACTAATATCGGTTAACGCTGATACCGCAGTCCCCTTGAGCGTCTGCCAGTCGATACCGAATTGCATCCCTTCAGTCAGCGCAACACTCATTATCGTCGCTTCGATCAGAACCTGCCTCGGTCTAACGTCGAACTTCTTCAGGACCTTTCCGGCCTCTTCGACATTCTCAGGAAAGTCATAGATGATGATCGCATCGTTCATCGCAGCAGCATCGCCGCCGCCCGTAACGGAGCTGATCGACTCACCGGTGGGGAACGTAGTCTCCGCAGCGGTTGTGGTCTCGACCTTCATGCTCGCACTGCTGCTGAGAACGGGAATAACAAGCTTCTTGGCATCGGCAGCGGTGATGTAGTACAGCGTGAAGATCTCATGCGTCATCCGCTCGGGGTCTTCCTTGATCGCATTGTATTCGGCGGCCGTATAGACCTTGATGATATTGCCTTCGGTCTCAATTGCAAAGTCACGGCCCAGGATGGCGTCAAGAGCCTGTTCGAACGTCACATCATGTAGGCTGATGACGTTAATCGTGCCATCCACTTTTGCCGAAGGCACTATGTTCTTTTGGTACCGCTCCTGTAGAAACTGCAGCGCATCCTGTATCCTCATATCCTTCTTGAAAGTGATCGTCTGAATCCTTCCGCCCGGAGTCACCGGCTCCGTATCCGTGGAGCTCGCCGCATCGCTGACCGAGCTCTCTGTAGCCGGCCGAACGACACTTGCA
>JAFGTU010000145.1 GCA_016933985.1 Sedimentisphaerales bacterium
ATGAATAGCTGAAGGCTATTGTCCATAATTCTGCTACAATAAAGTCAAATATAATAAAAAGGGGAATGGGGCTTCAGGTCTTCAGGACAGTTTTTCGGGAATCAGGAGCAAAACAAAAAGAAATGGCCGATCATGCCTTGTGGGGTGGCTGGAAAACTGGCTGCCCCTTTTTTTTAATTAACGTTGTGCAGTCGCTCTCATGCGAGTTAATGCTTCATCGAAAGTAGGAAAGCAAGCGGATGGCTGAAAAAACAAGGCTTCAGCCCCTTCGCTCATTATCGCGTTGGGTGTAATCGGCTGCAAGCCGATGTTTGAGCCTGGTTTGCTCGATGCGCAGTTCTCGCGAAACATCTCTGACGCCTACACCAGCCCAGGTGCGGTCATTCAGCGGAATGATCCACCCGTTTACGTGTTTCTGGTAGAACGCGCGCTTTCGAACGGCGGATACGGTGAGCACAGCCGCGCGTTCGATCGTGTAGTCGTCAGCGAAAAGAACTAAGACGACATACCTAAAATGGCCGCCTTCGAAGTCACGCAAGGCGCTAAAACGCGTCGGTTCAGTTCCCTTTGCTCGTCGGCGAGCCTTGATCTCGTATCGGTTGCCGGAAGCGTCCGTTGCGTCAAAACCCTTGGTCGAAGGCCCGGCTGGTGAAAGACGAAGCGTACAACAGACTAAGAACTCAGCGTAGTCGGCTAATGGATTATTGGCGCTTCTGACAACCCCGCGTCTCCGAAGTTCCTGCGTCGATTCTCCGTGAAGCTGGAGGAGTTGCTGGATTGTCAGTGTCTTGAGATTTCTGGCCTGCATGTCATTCCATAAGTCTAACACTCGGCATAAGCGGCGGTGTGCAGTGCCATCCGCTGCATGCTGTTGTTAGTCGTCTTTCTCATCTTGTTCAGTATCCTTCTTGAGTTCTGCTCGTACAATTGCGTCAATCTGATCTTCAGAAATGCCGGCCAGCTTCCGCATCCGCTTCGACATCTCTTGGGCAATGGCATCGGCCTCCTGAAATACGCGGGACAGTTCCTTGAGTTCTTCGACTATTGCGTCGCAACCATGTGGGCTGAATAGTTTGCGTGCGTTGTCGAAGAAGAAGTGGTGCATTAAGTAGTTTCGCTTTTCGCGATAAGTGTTCAGGAGAGCAGAGAACTCTGGGTGAAGCGTGAAGGACTTGCCGAGTTCTTGAAGGAGCGCGCCGAGGTTCTTACCCGAGATCCTTATATCAATACCATCGAGGTCGGATAGCGAGGCATTGGGATGGTTGAGACGGTACGTGAGCAATAGAAGGGTTTGCAGTTCGGCCTCGAAACACTGCGCGTAATACGCTGCTCCGCCGAACCAAGCGAAGACGTCTTTCCTACGTTCGACATCATCCATTACGTATCACCTAACATTTTCTTTTATGCATTTTATATATAGTGTACTGCCTTGAGATTATAATACAAACTATCGAACAAATCATCCAACTTTTTCTAATGACAATAGAAGGGGCGCCGAATTACCTTCAACCGAGAGCGGCTAGGCAATTGGTTGCTCTGTTATTTAGCCTTTTGCCCTCATAATCTATTAATTTCTGCAACTATTGCCGCAGCTTCATTTTGGCTCAACCCGGTGGTTCGGGTAACACTTTGGGCACTCATCTCGTTTAAAAACTGTGAACGTGTTAGACGCGCAACAGACTTCTGAGTTAAAGCCATCGCTTGAGCACCCGAATGTTGAGCGGCGTGCGATGCAATGCAGCAAGCCATAGCCCGGGTGACGGACACGTAAAAAAGACGACGCTGTTCTATGAGTAGCCCGGTGGCCTGCAAGGCCCTGAAATTCGGCATGAGACCCTGTTCCGCACTTGGGATGAACACGACTTTCCCACTTAGTCCCTTGGCCCCATGCATGGTCAGAATCCTAATGCGCTTTTGAACGGGTGGTTGGGTTTGAGGTTGGGCACCACCAATTCGCTGGTTGACAAGATTAAGAATGGCCTGTTGATCCGACTCGTTGTCAGCCGCAAGAAATTGAAGTAGCTCTTCAAGTGTCATCTGCACCGGAAGCGCGCCAACCAGGTTATTCCATATTGATAAGTTATTTGCAGTATTACGCCCTGATGTGAACACCTGCGATGATAGGAGTACCGAGATATCGCTGCTCCGAGCTGCCAAGGTATCGCTCATGCTCCACGTTCTAACCGCTTGAACTGTCGCCATGACGCGCTGAACCGCTGAAGGGCACCGTCCGGAAAACCACGGCGGGCAGGTCGGAAGATAAAAGAGCTGGCGAAAGTTCTGGTTGTTGGAAATGCAGGTATCCGCGATGCCCTTCGCTGTGGCGCCTCCGACACCGGAGAGAACCTCAAGCAGGTCCCGATGAGCCGGATAGTCTTCTTCGCTGGACGAGTTGTCCCTGGCGATCCGCAAAACCGAATAGACTGCCCTGATGGCCTCATACTCATTTGTGAGCGCCGCGCCGCGTGGAGGATCATAGGGAAGGCCAAGATTACCCAGTTCCTGTGCCAGCATATCGAGCTGAACCCGGCGATTGGAGATCAGAATGATGATTTCATCCTCTCGTCCCGCCATCCCAGCATTGATAAGTTCCTGGCAGGATTGGGCAACTGCGTGAGCCTCTTCTTGTGCAGTCTGGAAAGACCAAACCATCATACGGCCCTGAACTGGCGGTGTGGCAGCGCCATAAAGTGACGTAACATTCTTGGCAAATCGATTCACGTTGTAGGTGATCAGTCGGCTGGCCGGTTCAAGAACAGCGGGAGTACATCGAAAGCAATCCGTCAACACATGTGTAGCCGATGCCGGGTAGTTGGTTTGAAACTGGACGATTCCGTCTGGATTGGCATGACGGAATGAATAGATGCTCTGGTCGTCGTCCCCGGCAACAAATAGAACTGTATTGTGTGCAGACAACAAGCGCACGAATTCCTGGTCGCAGGCATTAAGGTCCTGGAATTCGTCAACAATCAAATGGTCGATTTGTGGCAGCTGGTTTGCCTGCAATGCCTCTTGCTGAAGCGCATCGACACACTTGAAAATTACCTCGCCAGGGAGAACGCAGCAATACAGGTTGGTCCGAGCGGAATGGAATGCGTTGAAGCATTGGATTTCAGCAAGAGTTATTTGCGCCTGATTCACATATTGCGGATTCAGAGTCTGCCATTGAGCGTCGTGTGCAAGTCTGATCTCGGTGGCTCGGGACGGAGTACATCCCAGACCGCCGGCGAATTCTTTGTCATAGACGTTTGTCTTTTCCCAATCGTCCAACATGATTGGCGTGCTGGGATACGAAGTAAGAAGATTGGCACGTCGCAAAATTCGAAGCGCGAGGGAATGCATCGTTGACACTCGCACTTGCATCGAAGTATTTGCACAGGGGAGAGTGCGGCAGAAAGCCCGGATACGTTCAGTAAGTTCAGCACACGTTGCCCGAGTGAATGAGATGACGTAGATGTTACCAGGAATTGCTCCATTGGTCAGAAGATCAGCAACCCGCTTTTCAATCGTATGAGATTTACCCGTACCCGGGCCAGCCACAAGTCGCACTTGCGGTGCACCATCTCTTGCTGCAGCCCACTGACGCTGTTCGGCTTGTGCTTTTTGAGCTGCAGTTATCGGCATCCTTTCTCCTTTTTATACATAGTTTTGATTCAACTCAAAAAAATGTTTCATGATTTATTTAAATTTTATTTTTCCTTACCCCAAATCCGGGCCAGGGTAGCCTGGATCTTTTTCTCGAAGCGTGCGATCAGCTCCTGGCTGGCAGCGACCAGCTTCTGCTCGGCTTCGATCTCTGCGACGATTTCGTGCTGGATCTCGAGGGGTGGTAGGGGGATATTCATCTCGTTGATTTCTTCAAGATGAAGATTTGTGACCGTCCCGGACTTTGAGCGTGCTGTCGCTTGCGAGAGAGCGTCGTCAGAGTTCAAAAAAGATTCTAAATAGCGTGAATCAAGGCGGGCACGCTTAGGTTTGAGAAGGGCGAGACTGACAAAAATACTGAACTCCCAGTCCCAGTCGACAAGTTTCGCGACGCCAATCGTTCCATTCTTCGAATAGAGAACGTCGCCAACTTCTGGCTTGCATCGCTTTATCAGTTCTGCGTGCTCCTTGGAAGTAATGAATTTCTTTGAATCGTTGCTATGGGTGATATCGGTCACCCGAAGAAACGGGACACCCGAATCCGTGTATATGGGTGTTCGGTGAGTGCCGTCGGTGATCTTGTCGCAAACTTCCTGAAGCCTGAGTATCGGCCAATCGGGGTGGATGGGGATGTGGGGGCGGTAGTTGTCGATGACGGCGCGGGCACCATTGATGACTTTCTGGTAGCCCTCGATCTCCGCCACGATCCTCTTCTGCACCTCCAGCGGCGGCAGGGGGATTTGGATCGCTTCGATTTGGCTGCGGTTGATCGACGCGAACACCGCGCCAGCATCGCCTTTGATATATTCCTCTTGGCTTCTGAGGAAATAGAAGGTGTATGAAGGCATCAGCTTGCCTTCTATTGGCTTGATTGCAGCCAGACCACGGCCAATGCAGAGCCGTTGATTAGCAAGATTCACCGGCCCGACTGGTGCCCGAACCGAAATCAGAATGTCGCCAGATTCCGCAAAGCGTTGAGGGTCTGTTGTCCAGGTTTTCGGAGCACCGATAAACATCTCACCGAACTCGGTCTTGCCTTGGTAGAAGGGAATTCCAGTTCCTGTTTCGTTGTAGGATTCGCTCGGAGGCGATTGACCAGCTACGACTTCAGCAACTTCGCCTAATTGAACAATTGGGAAGCGTGTCGCGCGTGCGGCCCCCACCCGATACCGCTCACCGCTCAGGATATAATCGCCATTCGCAGCAATCTTTTCCTTTGGCACGATAATGCCGGTGGTGAGGATAAGATTATCGGTGGCGGCTTTGGTGAGCAGGGCTTGGAGGTAGAGGGCGAGTTCGGCCTGCACTTGCGGCAGGTCGTTCTTTTCGATGGCACGGCGCTGGGCGCCGAGACCAAAGCCGTCGTTCTCTACTTTGAAGAAAGCGATGGTGTCGCTTTGCCGGGCAAGGGATTTATCGAGGATGAGGATGCTAGTCTTAACGCCGGCATAGGGATTAAACACTCCGGCAGGCAGGGAGATGACGGCGACGAGGGCGTTTTCGACGAGAAGCTTGCGCAAGTCTTTGTAGGCGGTCTGGCTCTGGAAGATGATGCCTTCGGGGACAATGATGCCGGCGCGGCCGCTGGGCGTGAGGTGCTCGGCCATGTAGTCCACGAAAAGGACTTCGCTGCGCTTGGCCTGGATGGAGAAACGGTTATGTGGTTTGATGCCGCCTTTCGGCGACATAAAGGGCGGGTTGGCAAGGATAATGTCTGCATATTCGTTCCAGCGGTCCTGGCTGGTGAGGGTGTCGTACTCGTAAATGTGCGGATCGGTGAAGCCGTGCAGGTACATGTTCACCAATGACAAGCGCACCATGTCGGGCGAAATATCATAGCCTTTGAAGTTGGCGGCCAGCCGTCCCTTCTCATCCGGGTTCAAATTGTTGTGCCCCTTGGCGTCTGTGTTGGCCTTGAGGATGTGCTTCCATGACGAGATGAGGAACCCGGCAGTACCACAGGCCGGGTCAAGGACGGTCTCTGTTTTCTTGGGATCGATGATTTTGACCATGAAATCAATAATGTGGCGTGGGGTGCGGAACTGGCCGGCATCGCCCTGCGAACCGAGGACGGAGAGCAAATACTCGAAAGCATCGCCCAGGCGCTCGGAGTGGTCGTACTCGAACTCGTCGATAATCTTGAGGAAGGCGCGCAGGGTCTCGGGGTCGCGATATGGCAAATAGGCATTCTTGAAAATATCACGGAAAAGCGGAGGAATACCCGGGTTCTCTGGCATCTTGGTAATGGCTTCGGCGTAGAGGTTCAAGGTCTCGTGGCCGCCCAGCCCCGAGCGCATGAGCTTGGCCCAGCCATAGCGGGCAAACTCCTTCGCGAAGAACTTGCGCTTGCCGCCGAACTCCTCGCTCTCGGCATCCATGTCATCCATGAACTTATAGATCAGGGCGATGGTGATCTGCTCGACCTGGCTCTTGGGGTCGGGTACCTTGCCTACGAGGATGTCGCGGGCGGTATCGATACGATGCTTGGTGTCGGTATCTAGCATGAAGTCTCCATTATGCGGCGAACTG
>JAFGTU010000018.1 GCA_016933985.1 Sedimentisphaerales bacterium
ATTAACGAAGTAATGGCCCACTCCCACGCCGAGGCGTCGGACTGGATCGAGCTGTATAATACCACCGACGAAGAGATTGACATCGCAGGCTGGTACCTAAGCGACAGCTCTTCGGACCTCAAGAAATACCGTATAGCCGCCGGCCAGAAGATTGGCCGCCATGCCTACAAGCTCTTCTACGAAGCGACCAACTTCGGCGCTTCCAGCTCCGATCCTGGCCGAATCACCCCATTCGCATTTAGCGAAAACGGCGAGGCCGTGTATTTGACCTCCGCCGAAGGCGAGGTCTTATTAGGCTATCGCGAGTATGAGGACTTCGGCGCCTCGCCGACGGGCGTATCGTTCGGTCGATACTACAAGCCCGGAACGGACAACTACAACTTCGTAATGATGGACTCCAACACCCCCGGCTGGGCCAACTCGTATCCGAAGGTCGGGCCTATCGTGATTAACGAGATTATGTACAACCCGGCTTCGGGCAACCAGGACCAGGAGTACATCGAGCTTTACAATATCACCGCCGGCGTGGTGACGCTGTACGATTCGGCAGAGCATCTGCCGTGGAAGTTCACCGACGGCGTCGATTATACGTTTCCGGGCGGTGCGGGCCTTACAATACAGGCGGGCGGATACGCGGTTATAGCGAAGGAGACAACGACTTATCTGGCCGAGTACGGGTCTCCTCCGTTCGGGGTTTCGCTTCTCGGCCCCTATTCCGGGTCGTTGAGCAACGGCGGCGAGAAGCTCGAATTGTCGATGCCGGGGGACGTGGATGAATACGGCACGCGGTATTACATCCGCATCGACCGGGTCAATTACAGCGACGGCTCGCATCCCGGTAGTGTGCCCGGGGGGGTGGACCTGTGGCCCGTTGAGGCCGACGGCGGCGGAAAATCCCTCACTCGCAAGGTCCCCGCAGACTACGGAAACGACCAGGATAACTGGACGGCGCAAGACCCGTCTCCAGGCGGGTGAGAAATGTGCCGATAAACTTACTGTGCGATGCAGCTTCACTGCACCTTGATACAGCTTACTACGATGAAAAAGGCAAAAACATGAGAACAAAGCTATTCCCGATAATGGTGCTGACTTTATGTGTGATGGGCGGCATTAGCCGGGTCAGGGCTCTTCCCCTTATTACGAAGGTGGATCGAACCGATGGCACAACAGGCAATCGAGCGCCTATCGGCGCGTTCAACAGCGAGACGGATCCCCTGCCGTCCGAGGGCGGCCTGGCAAACGGCCTCTACTGCTTTTCCGATCGCACTTATACCTGGACAAACATGGTCCCGCAGATGGCCGGGCAGGAGTACGTCCGCACTTTCAACACAGATAAGGGCGACACCGACGCTGATGTCATTTACAGAGTTACAATTTCAGGCCCCGGTATGTTCTGGATCGCTATGGACGACCGCTTCCCCGGCATACAGTCCCTGGTGGATCAGACCGTGGCCGACTTTGCCTCGCCCGGGACTTTTACCGATACCGGCTATAACTTGTTTATCGGCGGCGACAGCGATCGTCCAATGAGCGTCTTCAAGTCGTCGGCGACCAGTCCCGCGGGGACCTACAACTTTCGATACTCCGCGTATACCAACAACTATTACACCATCGGCATCGACGCCCCGGCGGGCAACCAACCCCCCGATGTGGACGCTGGCAATGATACGGAGATCACAATGCCCGCGCGCTCGGTTGTTCTGGATGGAACCGTAACAGACGACGGTCTCGGCAATCCGGCCGGCTACCTGGCCAGGCAATGGTCCAGGTTCAGCGGACCGGGCCAGGTCGAATTTCAGCCTTCCGCAACAATTGACGACCCTACTGCAATCTTTGAAATGAACAAATACGGCGTTTACGTCCTGAAATTGTATGCTACCGACGGAGAGCTCGACGACTTTGATACCGTCACGATAACCGTCAATGAGCCCGATTGCCCCGTCGGCGATATGAACGGCGACTGCCTCATAGACCAGCAGGACTTCTGCCTGTTCGCATTGGAGTGGCTGACAAATCCGGGCGGCCTCGCCGATTTCAGCGGCGACAATTATGTTGATTTTTCCGACTATAAGTGGCTCGCGGAGAACTGGCTTGTCAATAATCAATCCGGCTCACTGCAGGTCACGATCTATCCCGAAGACGTTCGCGGTATCGGGGCGTATTGGCGGGTGAACGGGGGCCTATGGCGCAACACCGGCGATATCGAAGATGCTCTTCCAATCGGCACGAGCACGGTGGAGTTTTCCGAGCTGGATGACTGGAATAAACCGGCCGATCAGCAGGTCGAGATTCTCTATGGCCCGTTGAATCAGGCCAGCGGCACATATCAGCCGCATACGGGTTCTTTGCGGGTGAATATTTCACCCCCGGACGTCCTGCCGGATGCCAAATGGAGGCGATTGGGTCAGACCACCTGGCGAGACAGCGGCTCCACCGAATCCAGCGTGCAGGTCGGCCCTCATATAGTGGAATTCAACCCGGTAGCTGGCTGGTTGACTCCCGCCGCCCGCGAGGTCGTAATTGCGCAGGATACCCTATATACGCTGGCGGCCGAATACACCGATCTGGGCGACCTGACGCTTCGAATCAACGAGTTCATGGCCGCCAATTCAAGCGAGACCGGAATTATGGATGAGTACGGCGAACCCGACGACTGGATTGAAATCTATAATGCCACCGATTTCGATGTCGATATGGCCGGTATGTATATCGCCGACGACCAGGAAATTTGGCGCATCCCCGCCGGCTATCCCACGCAGACAACCGTTCGAGCGAAGGGATATATCGTCTTCTGGGCGGATAATGAGGAAGAGACCGAAGGTCCTCTGCACCTGCCCTTCAAGCTCGGCGTCGGCGGCGACTCAATCACCATCTATGATACGGACGCAACCACGATTATAGACAGCATCACCTTTGGCTCGCAGATATGGAACGTCTCTTACGGCCGCTACCCCGATGCCGCGAACGACTGGTATTTCTTCGACGACCCCTCTGCGGGGGAGGAAAATGATCATGCCGGCGTCGCAAATCGGGTGGCGGATACCAGCTTATACCCGGATCGCGGTTTTTATGATACGCCCTTTGAGGTGACCATCGAAACGAATACACCGGGCGCCACTATCTACTTCACCACCGACAGCAGCGATCCTATCGTCGACGATTCTCCCACGGCTTCGGCCCAGATTTATAGTCTCTCGAACAAGCCTTACATAGCCACGACTACCTGCCTGCGAGCGGCGGCTGTCAAAGCAGGGTGCCTATCCACCAACATCGATACGCATACCTACATCTTCCTCAACGACGTGCTTGAGCAGGCCACGAATCCGTCAACCGGCGCACAAGTCGTACCCGCCGGCTATCCCACGCAGTGGATTTCCCCGGCTACGGTTACGGGCGATTATCAGGTTGATCCTGATATTGTGAATCATGCGAATCCTTCGGACCGTTTGACGGTTTCGGATCTGCGTGCCGCGCCGACGATTGTCATGACAATGAATATCGACCGGTGGTTTAGTCCGTCCATCGGAATTTACGTAAATGAGTCTCTATCCAAGAGCGGTAAAGAGTATCCCTGCTCATTCGAATACTTCGATCCCGACGGCAGCGGTAAGAACGTGCAGCAAAACTGCGCCGTTGCCATGGCCGGCGGAGTCAGCGGAGGCGGCACCAGTCTGGATCGTTGGAAGACGTTTAAGCTTTCGATGCGGCCACGCTTCAAGACGCAGACCGATGACGGAACCAGCACCGGGGGCGGAACGAAGCTGAGCGAACGAATCTTCCCGGATTCTCCGGTCAATGATTTTGACTCGATTGTGCTTGATGCGGTTCTCAACCACTCCTGGCTCCATAGCGCCCAACACACAGAGGCCCGTTATGTCCAGGACCAGGCGACATCGGACTTTCACAATGCGATGATGCCGAATCATTCTCCGCACGGCGCTTATGCCCACGTGTATATTAACAATCTGTACTGGGGTATGTATTATATTCACGAACGTCCGGACCATTCCTGGGCGGCTGAGACCTTCGGCGGCAACAAAGACGAGTACGACGCGATTAAGCACAGTGCCAGTACTGTGATTAACAGCGCCGTTGGAGGCCCCGGCGCGACCGCGAGCTTCAACGCAATGTCGGCGGCGGCCAGCGCGGCCGGAAGCGACCCGACGAACCTCACGAAATGGCAAACACTGGAGGCGCAACTCGATGTGGATAACGTTATAACGTACCTCCTTTCAGAGTGGTTTGCCGCCAATCATGACTGGCCCAGCAAAAACTGGTACGCCACGCATAAAGTTGGGGGCCAATGGCGCTTCCACACCTGGGACGCCGAGCATACCTTTGAGGGCGGAAACGACGTCGGGGAAAGCCCAACCGGCATACACGACAAGCTGAAGAACAACGTGGAATACAAGATGAGATGGGCCGACCTTATTCACAAGAACTTCCATCACGGCGGCCCGCTGAGCTATCCGCGCTCCAATGAGATCTATCAATTCCGTGTTACCCAGGCTAACGAGGCGATTCGCGGCGAGTCCGGCCGCTGGGGCGACAACCGTTCCGCAACGCCCCATACTCGGTCGCAATGGCTGGCGATTTCCCCCCAAAACGGCGGCTACTTCCCCACCCGATCCGATGCGGTCTTTGGCTATCTAAGTAGCGCTGGTTTATACCCGACAACCGAACCGCCGGACTTTGAGGTTAACGGTACGCCGATATATGGGGGATATGTGTCTTTGGGCGACGAACTGACGATTACAAATCCGAATAGCGGTGGGACGAGATATTATACGACCAACGGCAACGATCCGCGACTGCCGGGCGGGGCCGTCAATTCCGCCGGCGGTGCGATTGCATATAACAAGGCGATTACTATTGAGCACACCATCCACCTTAAGTCGAGAGTCTTGAGATCGGGCGAATGGAGTGCGCTCAGCGAAGCAGTATATGCGGTGCCCACCGTTGCCGAGAATCTTCGGATTACTGAGATTATGTACCATGCAGCGGATCCGCCGGAGCCCAGCGATTACAACGATGGCGACTTCGAATACATCGAGCTTCAGAATACCGGAGCCGAGTCCGTCAACCTTAACCTGGTCAGGTTCACCAACGGCGTTGAATTCACCTTCGATGCCTCGGTGCTGCTGAGTCCGAATGAATATGTCCTTGTCGTCAAGAACCAGGCCGCCTTCGCCACCCGCTACCCTGTCTTTTCCGGCCTTATCGCCGGCGAGTACTCCGGCAGCCTCGACAACGGCGGCGAGGAAATCGACCTCAAAGACGCCCTCGACGCCGAGATTCACGACTTCGATTACGACGACAAGTGGCGTCCGCATACCGACGGCGACGGCTTCTCACTGACCATAATAGACCCCCTAAATCCCGACCCGAATACCTGGGACGAAAAGGACTCCTGGCGGGCAAGCGTCTATATCGGCGGCTCGCCCGGCTGGGACGACAGCGGAATCCTGCCCAATCCCGGAGCGATAGCCATTAACGAAGTAATGGCCCACTCCCACGCCGAGGCGTCGGACTGGATCGAGCTGTATAATACCACCGACGAAGAGATTGACATCGCA
>JAFGTU010000146.1 GCA_016933985.1 Sedimentisphaerales bacterium
GAGGTGACAATTTGAGTAAGTTACCGGTATTATCGGGAAAGGAATTATGCAAGGCACTTCAGAGACGAAGCAGGAGTCCCGAATGATGAAAAACCGTGGGCAGAGAAAGACAAACAGCAAGGCGAATAACTAACTACTGACTATGAACTCCGGACTATTGATAAAGAATGGGCGGGTGATTGACCCCGCGAATGGGATCGATAAGCAGTGCGACGTGCTTGTGGTCGATGGTCGAATTGCGGAGGTAGGGGAGAAGACAGGAGACAGGAGACAGGAGACAGAAGACAGGAGACAGAAGACAGGAGACAGGAGACAGGAGACAGAAAACGGGAGGACGGTTATTGATGCGGCTGGGAAGCTGGTTGTTCCGGGTCTGATTGATATTCACGTTCACTTTCGCGAGCCCGGGGACGAGGAGGAGGAGACGATAGCGAGCGGGTCCGAGGCTGCAGTGGCGGCGGGATTTACGTCGGTGGTGTGCATGCCGAACACCAAGCCTGTTATAGAGAGCGAGACGGATGTCGAATATGTGCATCGCAAAGGGAGGCAGGCGAGGAAGACGCACGTCTATACGATGGGCGCGCTGACGAAGGGCCTGCAGGGTGTTGAGCTTGCGGAGATGGGGATGATGGCTGAGGCCGGGGCGCTGGGATTCACGGACGACGGCAGGGGGGTGCAGGACCCTGCGGTTATGCTGCGGGCGCTGAAGTACGCCCAGATGTTCGATGTTTTTATCGCTCAGCACTGTGAAGATGAATCCTTTGCGGGCGATGGGGTAATGAATTCGGGGTACTTCTCGACGATACTGGGCCTGCCTGGGATAGATGCGCTAGCGGAGGAGGCGATGCTGTGGCGTGATATCCAGCTTATCCGGAAGGTGAACGTTCGCTACCACGCCCAGCACATATCGACAGCCGGGTCGGTGGAGCTTATCAGGGCGGCGAAGGCGGATTCGCTGCCTGTAACGTGCGAGGTTACGCCGCACCATTTGCTTCTGACTGAGGACTGCTGCTCGGATTACGATACGAATTACAAGGTGAATCCGCCCCTGCGCACGATGAAGGATATCGAGGCCCTTAGGCGGGCGGTAGGAGAGGGGCTGATTGATGCGCTGGCGACGGACCACGCCCCGCATCTTCAGAGCGAAAAGGAGCTTGAATTTCTGGCGGCGCCGTTTGGCATTGCATCGCTGGAGTGCGCTCTTGGACTTTACGTCAAGGCCCTTATCGAGCCTGGGATTGTTGACTGGCCCGGGTTGATAAGCCTGATGACGAACCGTCCCGCGAAGATAATCGGGATTGACAAGGGGACGCTGAGTAAGGGCAGACAGGCCGATATCACTATCATTAATCCGGATGCGGAGTACGAGATCGACGTCAACACGTTTCGGTCGAAGAGTCGAAACTGCCCCTATAACGGCTGGAAGGTGAAGGCCAGGGTGGAGAAGACGATCGTGCAGGGAGAGGTAAGATTCGATGGGTAGGAATTTGATGGAGTGAATTTGCGGAGTTTGTTATGCTTGGGGGTAAGTGAGCGTATGGAGGAGAAAAACGACATGGCAAAATTCCGCCGGGAGACGCAGGGCGTACTCGATGATACGATTAGCTGCCTTGCCGAGGGTATAACGGGTCTGGCCGCCGCTGATAAGAAGGAGCTTTCGCTCTCAGTGGGACATCTTTTTCAAGCCCTGCTAAAAGGCCGGCTCCTTAGCCAGTTTGCCGAAGAATGGAAGCGATTACGCGAAAAAGGACGAATAAAGGAGGACTATGAGTCATCCGAGCAGCACGTCGCATGTCTTCAGGAAATGTTGGAGTTCCTTGACAAGGACGTACCAGATCAGGTGACTTTCGACTTTCTCAAGAAGATATTCTTCGTTGCGGCTACAGACCCAGATACAGACCGAGAAAGTCTGTTGCCCCACGAGTACATGAGAGTATGCCGCAGGTTGTCTTCGGGGGAGGTAATAGTGCTTGCCACTGCTTTCAGAGTGCCGAAGGCGGAGTATGCACGACTATCGGCTGGTGCGACCGGTTGGTTGAGAGTGATTGCCGATAGATCGGGACTTGCACACACGGGGCTGGTTGAAGTTCACGAAGAGGAACTGATGGAAAAGAAGTTGCTCACGCCCAGGAGGCATAGCGATAGAAGTGGTGTTGAAGTGGGTCCGCACTTCAGGCTGACCGACCTTGCCTATGCAATCTGCGATTACATAGAGAAGTACAAGGAGCCGGAGTCGGAGGAGCAGGATGGGTGATGTACGGTAATTGCGCAAGACTGTGCATAGATGGTGATCGCGGCGGGGATAAGGGATTGAAGGGCGGATTGAATTGGGTATAATGATTGTATGAGTCCGACGGTTTTCAAATACAAGAATTATCGCTTTCTATTTTTCTCCCGAGGAGCACAAAGATGACATTAAGTGCGCGTGGGCGGAACATTTCGGCGGCTGAGGTCTCGCATATCAACGGGCGCGGACTTTGGCTGTGTGTGCAGGAGTTGACCTGGAGATCGATTCGCTGGAGCATCCTGAGAATTATCCTCTGGTGTATGAATGAGGCGGCGGGCGCGGCCAAGATTGCCGCGACACGGTGGTATTTTGCTTAGCCAAACATTTATGATTAGAGAGGAGCACTTTTCTTAATGGATATTGAGACAGATGTTTTTGAGGAGCGGCGTGAAGGGGGGGAGGCGTTGGAGGCGCAGGCGAGGGAATCTTTTCTTTTTCGCATTCAGCAGCCGGTGTGGAAGTATGTTTTGCATATGTGGCTGATCGGGTTTGTTCCGAGTGTCACGCTTGCAATTGCTTTGTCCGTGACGGGCGTACTTACGGGTGAGACAGGCCCGGACCTAAGCGGGAACCTTCATCCGGCCGTTATGTTCTTTGCGATTGTTGTGTTTAGTCCCGTGGTTGAGACGCTGGCGATGGGCGTTGTGCTGAAGCTATTGTCGTTGGTGACGAGGCGACGATACGCGCTTGCAGCGATGTCGTGTATGGTTTGGGCGGGGCTTCATTCGCTTGCAAGCCCGCTCTGGGGTCTGACAATTGCGTGGCCGTTCTTTATCTTTTCGTGTTCGTACTTAGCGTGGCGTCGGCGGTCGTGGCTGCATGCGGTTATGGTAACGTGCGTGATCCACTTGCTCCAGAATCTGCTTCCCGGTATATTGCTGTTGGCGGACGAGATAGGCAAGAAGGGGTGGTGAGCTTGCAGCCAGGGCGATTATTAGCCATGCGTGAGAGACACGTTTGGGCGGAACATTATTTATTGGCGGGCACAATTCATTGTATTTGGGGGACGGGATGGGGGAAGTGCTTTCGAGCGTGGCGGTTTTCGGCTTTGAATTCTGGCGACGGGAGTATATAATAGAACTGTCGGTGTTTATGCGATTGGTCATCGAATAAAGGATGAGTTTGGCCGAAGATAATGGAGAAGCATCATGGGCATCACTTATGTTGAAGGACGTGTGAAGGGGCCGTTGGAAAAAGAGCAGGTGGTCAGGTTCCTTGTCGATAGCGGGGCAACGTATTCTCTTCTGCCGAAGAAGGTATGGACTACGCTCGGGCTGGAGGCGAAACGAAGGGAGTCATTTGCTTTGGCGGATGGGACGACAGTTGAGAGGGCAGTCTCTGAAGCGTATTTCGTTCTGCCGCAGGGCCAAGCCCATACGCCGGTGATTCTGGGGGAGGAGGGAGATGAAGCCTTATTGGGAGTAGTGACATTGGAGATCCTCGGCTTGGTATTCAATCCGTTCGACCGGACTCTGAATCCGATGCGAATGCTGCTCGGCTGAGAATTATGTTTGTTATTGACGGTCATAATTTGCTTTGGGCGGTTCAGGGGATGGCGTCTGGGCCGGAGGAGATTAGCGATGTCGGGTTGTGCCGGGCGGTGGGGCGGTACTTGAAGCAGAGGAGGGAGGCCGGGGAGGTTGTTTTCGATGGGACGGGGCCGCGCGATAAGAGCGAATTCGACAAGATCGACGGGGTCGAGGTGTTGTTCGCCGGATTCGGGACCGATACCGATACGATTATCGAGGGGAAGATAAGTGCGAACAACGCGCCTAAGAGCCTGACGGTGGTGAGCAGCGATAACAGGCTTCGCAAAGCGGCGCGTGCGAGAAAGGCCAATTCGCTGAAGTCGGAGGAGTTCTGGTCGGAGCTGATGAAAGAGCTGGGCAGGAAGAGGGTCGTCGATGAGCCGACCGGGAAGCGCGGCGGGCTTAGCGATGCAGAAACGGAGCAGTGGCTTGATTTCTTCGGGATTGAGTCTTGAGGCGCGGGGCGAGCGGCGTTTTCAATACTGATAAGCATCATCGTGAGGCTTTTCGGCACCAGAACGGCCTTACCTTTCGAGGGGTAGGAGATTGCCACGTCGGCCTTCGGCCTCCTCGCAATGACAAGATCCATAAAACCAAGCATTAGGGGGTGATTGTGTGCTGGCGGGAGGATTGCGGGTGTATCGTTCAGTTCCGTGGGCATAGGGGTAGAAAAGAGCGGTTTGATGCTGTGATTTTTGTGTTGCGGGGGCTGGGGAAAAGTTGTATAAGATTACCTTCCGCTTTTCGGACGTGCGTTATGAGCCTGTTGGGTCAGGCGGAGCGACGTTTGGGGCGGATTAGAGCGTGTGTGTGAAGTGGCCCTGCGGCGCATGGGCAAGATGCCCATGCCACGACAGAACGGCTTTTCGTACACGCTCTCAGAGAGATTTGTCGGGCAGGCGGTCTTAGGCGTTGTTATGGCGACGATTGCGATTGGGCTGCCTTGTTAGTTGTATTGAGGTCATGAGATTTGGAGCAGTTATGAAGCGAAGAATGGTTACGATTGACGGTAACGCGGCGGCGGCACACGTTGCGCACGCGACAAACGAGGTTATTGCGATATACCCGATAACTCCGAGCTCGCCGATGGGTGAGCTTGCGGACGAGAAGACGGCAAAGGGGCAGGTTAATATCTGGGGGACGATTCCGTCGGTGACGGAGATGCAATCGGAGGCTGGTGCGGCCGGTGCGGTGCACGGGGCATTGGCGACCGGGGCTCTTACGACGACATTTACAGCGTCGCAGGGGCTGCTTCTGATGATTCCGAATATGTACAAGATAGCGGGTGAATTGCTGCCGACGGTGTTTCACGTTTCGGCGCGGTCGCTTGCCTGCCAGGCGTTGTCGATATTCGGGGACCATTCTGATGTTATGACCTGCCGGGAGACGGGCTTTGGCATGCTGGCTTCGGGCAGCATTCAAGAGGTGATGGATATTGGGATTATCGCGCAGCAGGCGACGCTGGCGTGCCAGATTCCGTTGCTGCATTTCTTCGACGGATTCAGGACGAGCCATGAGATTCAGAAGGTTGAGGAATTGACGGTGGATGATATGCGTGCGATGATTGACGATAAGCTCGTAGCCAAGCACAAGGCGAGGGGATTGACTCCTGACCGGCCGATGATCAGCGGGACGGCCCAGAATCCGGATGTTTATTTCCAGGGGAGGGAGACGGTGAACAAGTATTATGCGGCGGCTCCGGCGATTGTGCAGGAGGCGATGGACAAGTTCGCCGGTATAGTTGGGCGGCAGTATCACCTTTTCGATTACGTGGGCGCGGAGGATGCCGAGAAGATCATGGTGATAATGGGGTCTGCTGCTGAGACGGCCCACGAGACGGTCGAATACCTGGCTGCCCAGGGCGAGAAGGTGGGGGTTGTGAAGGTACGGCTGTACAGGCCGTTCAGTACGAAGGCATTCATTGCGGCCATTCCGAAGACTGTGACCAAGATCGCGGTTTTGGACAGGACGAAGGAGCCGGGGTCGTTGGGCGAGCCGTTGTATATGGACATTCGCACTGCGGTGGGCGAGGCGATGGCCGCGGGCGAGGCACCGTTCAAAGAGTATCCGACGATTGTCGGTGGGCGGTACGGGCTTGGGTCAAAGGACTTCACGCCGGCTATGGCGAAGGCTGTGTTCGACAACCTGGACGCAGAGAGGCCGAAGAACGGTTTCACTGTGGGGATAATCGACGACGTTACGAATACGAGCCTGGACGTTGATGCTGATTTCGGGATATCGGACGCGGGATATTATTCTGCTATGTTCTACGGTCTCGGTTCGGACGGGACGGTCGGAGCGAACCATAACTCAATCAGGATTATCGGGGAGCTGACGGATAACTACGTGCAGGCCTATTTTGTATATGATTCCAGGAAGGCCGGCGCAGTTACCGTTTCGCACCTTCGGTTCGGCAAGGAGCTTATCCGGAGGCCTTACCTGATCACGAAAGCTGATTTTGTGGCGTGCCACAATCCGAGCTTCCTTGAGAAGTTCGATATGCTGTCATCCGTTCGGAAGGGCGGGACGTTTCTGCTGACAAGCCTTCACGGCAAGGACGAGGTCTGGGATACGCTGCCGCAGGAGGTGCAGAAGCAGATAATCGAGAAGAAGCTCAAGTTTTACGTAATCGACGCGATCGGGATCGCCCAGGAGTTGGGGCTTGGGGCACGGATCAATGTGATTATGCAGACGGCGTTTTTCAAGATCAGCAATATAATCCCTCTTGACAGTGCTGTTAAGGCCATTAAGGGTGCTATTGAGAAGAGCTACGGGAAGAAGGGGGAGAAGATCGTGGGGATGAATAATGCAGCTGTTGATGCTGCTATCGACCAGGTTTATGAGGTGAAAGTGCCGGCGAAGGTTACAAGCAAGATAAAGATGCCGCCTGTCGTGCCTGATGATGCGCCGGAGTTTGTCAAGGCGGTTACGGGTGAGCTGATGGCTTTCCACGGGGACCAGTTGCCTGTGAGCAAGATGCCGGACGACGGGAAGTTCCCGACCGGGACGACGAAATATGAGAAGCGCAATATCGCGGTGCAGATACCGGTCTGGGAGCCTGAGGTCTGCATCCAGTGCGGGACGTGTTCATTGGTGTGCCCGCACGCTGCGATTCGGATCAAGGCCTACGATGCCGATAACCTAAAGAATGCGCCCGACGGGTTCAAGAGCGCCGATGCGAAGGGTAAGGACTTTGCCGGGCTGAAATTCACGGTGCAGGTCGCACCGGAGGACTGCACGGGCTGCGGGGCGTGCGTTCTGGCGTGTCCGGCGCAGGAGAAGGACGCGGAAAAGAAGCCTACGGGGCGAAAGGCAATCAATCTGGCGGCGCAGGAGCCGCTTCGCGCCGGGGAGCGTGAGAATTTTAAGCATTTCCTGTCGATACCGAACACCGATGCGAAGCTCTTTAAGGCCGCCAGCGTTAAGGGGAGTCAGTTGATCGAGCCTCTTTTCGAGTATTCGGGTGCGTGCGCTGGGTGTGGCGAGACGCCATACGTGAAGCTTCTGACGCAATTATTCGGCGACAGGACGTATATCGGCAATGCAACGGGCTGCTCGTCGATTTACGGGGGAAACCTGCCTACGACGCCCTATACGCGGCGCGGTGACGGCAGGGGGCCGACGTGGAGCAACAGCCTGTTTGAAGACGCGGCGGAATTTGCGATGGGTATGCGGTTGACGGTTGATAAGTTCAAGGAGCGTGCATTGATGCTTTTGGATAAGGCTGCCGGCAGCGGGTGCGTCGATAAGGGCCTGGCAAAAGAGATAAGCGAAGCGGTGTTGGCGAATGATCCTGCGCAAGGAGCTATAGAGGAGCAGCGGGCCAGGATAGAGGGGCTGAAAGAGCAGTGCGGGAAAAGCGAGTGCGACGATTGCAAACAGTTGTTGAGCGTGGCCGACTATCTGGTTCGCAAGTCGGTATGGGCGCTCGGGGGCGACGGGTGGGCCTACGATATCGGGTATGGGGGCGTTGACCACGTTCTGGCCAGCGGCGTCGATATAAATGTACTTGTTCTGGATACGGAGGTGTATTCGAATACGGGGGGTCAGATGTCGAAGTCGACTCCGCGAGCGGCGGTGGCGAAGTTCGCGGCCGGCGGGAAGACGATGCCGAAGAAGGACATGGGGCTGCTGGCTATGACTTACGGGAATATCTATGTTGCGAAAGTTGCGATGGGGGCAAATACGAACCAGACGGTGAAGGCGTTTGTGGAGGCGGAGTCGTATTGCGGGCCGTCGCTGATCCTTGCGTACTCGCATTGCATAGCTCACGGGATCAATATGACGGCGGGGAACCAGGAGCAGAAGAAGGCCGTGGATTGCGGACACTGGCCGCTGTACAGGTTTGACCCGCGGCTGAAAGAGCAGGGCAAGAACCCTCTCCAGCTTGACTCGAAGGCGCCGACGGCGGAGTTCGAGGATTATGCCTACGGCGAGAACCGTTATCGCACGCTGAAGCAGTCGAAGCCCGAAGTTGCGGCGGCGCTGATGAAACTTGCCAGCAGGGATGCGGCGGAGAGATACAAATTGATGCAGCAGCTTGCGAATCTAAGCTGCGGCGATTCGTCCGGACAGTGAAATGAGATGAGAATATCGAAAGCATAAGGAGGCAGAAGAGGCTTATGAGCAATCGGTTGTCGAATTTGATTTGGGCGGCAGTAGCGGGCGTGATTATTGTTGGCGGCTGTGCCGTTGAAAGCAAGCCTGGAACCGACAAGCTGGCGGTTGGGCCGGCGTCTGAGAGGCTTAAGATTCTGCCGGAGGAGGCGGGCGCGGCGATTCAGTCTGCCGGCGGCCTCGTTGCCTGGGCCGGGGCGAAGGAAATACGAATGGGCTGCGTTGCCACCTTCTATCAGGCGGACGGGTCCTATTACCTGACGGAGCAGCTTTACGAGGTGTTCCCGTGGTCGGATTCTGTTCGCATTTCCGGCCTTGAGCCCGGGGGCGAATATGCCTGGGAGTTTCAAGGAGGGCGTCTGGGCGTATTGCGTGGTGAAAGCCAGTACGCGGGGCTGCAGGTGGGCTTGGACAACGGCTGCA
>JAFGTU010000019.1 GCA_016933985.1 Sedimentisphaerales bacterium
GACGCGGTGGCCGCCGCCACAAGGCAGTGCTGCGAATTCAAGGCATGCGTCAGTAAGAATACCTTCGTCGGGCCGGCCTTGATCCCCGACACCGAATACTTCTGGCGAGTGGACGGCGTCGGAGCACGCGGCGGAATTGTCACCACCGGCACCGTCTGGAGTTTTGTCACCGGCCAGCCGGGAGCTACGGATACCATATACGAGGCCGAAGACGCCCTGCTCAGCGGACCCGAAACCGCAAACTCCTACTCCGGATATACGGGATCGGGCTATGCCGACTATATAAATACTTCGCGCGACTACATAGAATACTCCGTGTTTGCCAACTATTCCGGCGGCCACGAGCTGGCGTTTCGATACGCGCTCGAGACCGGCGACAGGCCCCTGGAAATCCGCCTCGACGGAGACGTGATCGAATCGAGTCTGCCCTTCCCTTCCACCGGAAGTTGGGCGAATTGGGATTATACCGCCGCTCTCCCCGTGACTTTGGCCGCCGGCACACATGCTATTCGCGCGACAATCGCCGACTACAAGGGCGCAAACGTCGATCACCTCCTGATTACCGAAACCGAAACGCCGCCGCCGGCCGGCGATATCAGCAGGGACGGCGAGATCGATATCGAGGACTTTGCAATCTTTGCCGGACACTGGGGCCAAACGGCCTGCTCCGACAACCCCGCATGTGGAGGCGCAGACCTCGACGGCAACAGAAATGTCAATTCGTGCGATTTGGCGGTACTGGGCGAGGTCTGGCTTAACGGCAAGTAGAGCTCCAACTGCTGAATATGAATACAATTCAGACTACAGAACATAAAAGCCCAATCAGCCGGCGGGTCTTTTTTAGAAAAGTGGCAGGCGCCGCCCTCGCATCTCTGCCGTACATCATCATCCGTCCTGCGCTCGCCCAAAGCCACCGGCCCCTGGACAGAGACGCCGTTGCACGCAAGCTGCGAAGTGCAATAAGAGACCTGCTCGAAACGCTGGAAGACCAAACGGGCCTGACGGTCGAGTTCAGGTCCTTGCAGCGGGGCTTTGGCGTCGTGGCTCAGTACGGCTTCGAGCAGCCCGAACGCCCCGTCATCCACTTGAGAGCCGACTGGGAGGACGTCGACGCGGCACACGAGCTCATGCACATGAAGCTCGAGCTGGTGGATGGGTTCGGCGTACTGGCCTGGCGAAAAAACGTCGAACGCGACAAGGTCATCCAGAGCGCCTTCGGCCTGATACGCTCATACACCGACGATATGCTCGTCTTCGACCGGCTCGCCAAGATGGGATTGAAGATAGACGGCGAGATAATCAAACGCCAGCTATTCGATGATGTCTGCACGAAGGTCCCGAGATACCTCAGGGCCGGCAGAATGCTCAAGGATGACGGCATGGCACACCTTGACGATGTTGCCGACGGCCGCTTCTCAGACCTCCGCAGGAGCACGTTTCTTGTTCAGGCTGAGCTGATCTTGAAGAACTACGATGAAAAGTTCAGCGCCGAGCATGAACGACGGCTCAAGGACTTCATCGATGCCTTTCGAGAGTACCGACCCCCACAGGCGGCCAGGGCCGACAAGGTGCTCGCCTTCTTTGCCGAATATGACCTTGCGAGCATCAAAGGCCACGCACGGATACTGACGGAATGGGCGGCTCTCGAGGGGCTGGAAAATTCGGTCGGAGTATCCTGCTACGTTCGCAGCGGCAACGGCTTCATCCTGCCTTACCCAAGCGATTGCAAAATCCTGGAACAGGACTGCCAAGTCTAAGAGCGGCTATCATGCCACTTGCGGAACAGCCGCCCGTGTCTTATACTGTCCAGGCAGAGTCCATACTCCTGCCGCGACGTTGCCGTCCCGGCACGGCGGGTTTGCATTAGGACTATATTGCAGAAAGATTGACCGGACATCAAAGATGGCAGGTGTGATTATGAAAAAGTGTGTTTGGATTTGCTCATTGTTGCTGGCCTGTTCTGTTGTGTTCGGCGGCCCCGCCGCAAGACGCCTTGCCGGCGGGACCGACCGTATTGTGCAGAGCCTCGACTTCGAGTGGAAATTCTTCAAAGGGGATGCGCAAGGCGCCGAGAAAATCGAATTCGACGATTCCCAATGGCAAAACGTGAACGTCCCTCACGACTGGAGCATCGAGGGGCCTTTAACAGAGGATAACGCAAGCGGCGCCGCCGGAGGCTATCTGCCGCTGGGGATAGGATGGTACAGAAAAGAATTCAAGCTTGACGCCGCCCAGAGGCTCAACATGGTATTCGTCGAGTTCGACGGCGTCTATAAGAATAGCGACGTCTGGATCAACGGACAGCACTTAGGCAAACGCTGGTACGGCTACGCCGGCTTTCAATACGACCTCACACAGCACATCGACTGGGACGGCAAGAACATCCTCGCAGTCCGGGTGGACAATTCAAAACAGACCTGCAGGTGGTACTCCGGTTCGGGCATCTACCGGCACGTCCGCCTCGTCATCACGCCGAGGCTGCACGTCGGGCATTGGGGCACTTTCGTAACCACGCCCGAGGTCTCGACCGAATCCGCGAAGGTCTGTGTCAAGACGACCGTCAAAAACGACTACGCTGTTCCGAAGGCGTGCACGCTAAAGACCGCTATTCTCGACGACAGGGGCAGACGCGTGGGTGACGCACAATCAGAGCAGAAGATTGAGGCCGACGCCGAGTTCGAGTTCTCGCAGGAAATAACCGTAACCTCGCCGGCCTTGTGGTCCCTCGAATCGCCCCGCCTTTATTCCGTCTATACCATGGTGCTCGAGGACGCCAAAATAGTCGATAGGTATGTCACTGCATTCGGCATCAGGGAAGTGAAGTGGGACCCGCAGAAAGCGCTGCTAATCAACGGCAGGCCCGTGCTGATGAAAGGAGTCTGCCTGCATCACGACCTCGGCGCGCTCGGTGCGGCATTTAACGAAAGGGCCATGGAGCGAAGGCTCAATGCCCTGAAATACATAGGCTGCAATGCCATTCGCACCAGCCATAACCCCCCTGCCCCGCAGCTTCTGGAGATGTGCGACATGATGGGCTTTCTCGTCATCGACGAGGCATTCGACAAATGGGGCGGCGATAATCACGCCACCTGGTCCGAAGATTGGCAGATGGACCTCCAGTCCATGATTCAGCGGGACAGAAATCATCCCTGCGTAGTCCTATGGAGCCTCGGCAACGAAGTCCGTGACCAGCATAAGAAAGAGACGCAGGATACGCTCAAGATGCTCGTCGATTACGCCCACAGCGCCGACCCCTCTCACAAAGTAACCTGCGGAACGTATCCGCAATATCTCCCGGATTTCGTCGCCCCCCAGGACGTCGCGGGCCTAAACTACCAGGAGCAATGGTTCGATAAGTATCGCCAAAACGACCCCAACATCGTCATTGTCGCAACCGAGGCATTCCCTTACTATCGCGGCAAGGGCGATACGCTCAGGGCCTTCTATGAAATGAATCCGTGGTTCGATGCAGCCGGCAAAGATTACGTGGCCGGCTCTTTCGTCTGGGCCGGCATCGACTATCTCGGCGAAGCGGCCGCCGGATGGCCCTGCCACGGCTGGAATTGCAGCCTTATTGATACCTGCGGCATTCCCCGCCCCGTCTCTTACCTGCATCGAAGCCTCTGGGTCAATGAGCCGATGGTCTATATCGCCGTCGTGGACGACTCTCTCGACGTACAGAAGCCGATGACGGACCTCTGGGCTTGGCCCAAAATGCTTTCCCACTGGACCCTCCCAAAGCTCGAAGGCAAAGACGTCAAGGTGCTGACGTTCACGAACTGCGAAACGGTCGAGCTCTTTCTCAACGGCCTGTCTATCGACGTCAAGAAACGGGCCGACTTCGACGACGGCATGATGAAATGGACCGTCCCCTGCCTGCCCGGCGTCCTAAAGGCAATAGGCAAGAACAAGGACGAGATCGTCTGCTGGGACGAATTGGTCACAGCGGGCAGGCCGGCCGCAATCGAAATGAAGCCGGACCACCCGTCTGTCTGGGCCGACGGCAGAGACCTCTGCTTCGTCGAGGTCAACATCGTCGATGCGGACGGCATACTCGTACCCGATGCATCCGACCTCATCGAGTTCCGCGTCTCCGCCCAGGGCAAGATCGTCGGAGTCGATAACGGCAATCTATGGAGCACCGAGCCGTACAGGGCCACCCAGCGAAAAGCCTTCGAAGGCAGGTGCATGGTAATCGTCCAGGCCACCCAGACCGTCGGCAAAATCGAGCTAACCGCCACCGCCCCGGCCTTAGACCCGGCCCAACTAA